>JAHEFU010000122.1 GCA_024645305.1 Planctomycetales bacterium | reverse complement strand
CGTTGGCAAGACCGCCATCGCCGAGGGACTGGCGCTCTTGGTTGCCGAGGGCAAGGTGCCGGAGGTGATCCGCGACAAGAAGGTGCTCACACTGGACATGGGGGCACTCGTGGCCGGCAGCAAGTTTCGCGGTGAATTCGAGGAGCGGCTCAAGGCTGTGCTCGACGAGGTCAAGGCGGCGCGGCGCGGGATCATCCTGTTCATTGACGAGCTGCACACCATCGTCGGTGCGGGGGCAGCCGAGGGCAGCATGGATGCCTCGAACCTGCTGAAGCCGGCGCTGGCCCGCGGCGAACTGCAGTGCATCGGGGCCACCACGATCCGTGAATACAGGAAGTACATCGAGAAGGATGCAGCGCTGGAGCGGCGATTCCAGCCGATCTTCGTGGATGAGCCGACACCGGAGCAGGCCGTTGCCATTCTGCATGGGCTGAAGAAGAAATATGAGGAGCACCACGGCATCGAGATCACTGACGAGGCCATTGAGGCGGCGGTAAAGCTGAGCGTGCGTTACATCAGTGGGCGCTTTCTGCCGGACAAGGCCATCGACGTGATCGACGAGGCGGCCAGCCATGTGCGGATTGACAACATGGGGGCTGCCGGCGGGCTGCGGCGCATCGAGGAGGAGCTGGACCGCCTGCGGGCTGATGAGCAGGAAGCCTATCTCGCGGAGGACTACGAACGCAGTGCACGCAGCCACCAGCAGGTGCTGGAACTGGAACAGCAGGCCCGGGCTGAGCGGGAGAAGCTCGCTGCCCAGGAACACAGTGCGGTGCTGCGGCCGGCTGATGTGGCGACGGTTGTCAGCCGCTGGAGCGGTGTGCCTCTGGAAGCCATGAGTACTGATGAAGCCAGTGCCTACCTGCAGCTGGAGGAGAAGCTGCATGAGCATCTGATCGGGCAGGAGCCGGCGGTACAGGCCATCGCGGAAACGGTACGACGCAACAAGGCGGGCCTGACGGAACCCGGGCGACCGATTGGCAGCTTCATGTTCTGCGGCCCGACCGGCGTTGGCAAAACGGAGATGGTGAAGGTGCTGGCCGAGGAACTGTTCAGTTCCCGTGAGGCCATCGTGCGGATTGACATGGGTGAGTATACGGAGAAATTCAGTGTGACGCGCCTGATCGGCAGCCCGCCGGGCTACGTGGGCTACGAGGAGGGCGGCCAGCTCACCGAGGCCGTGCGGCGCCGGCCCTACAGCATCGTGCTGCTCGATGAGATCGAGAAGGCGCACCCGGATGTGTTCAACGTGCTGCTGCAGCTCTTGGATGACGGGCGCCTGACGGACAGCAAGGGCGTGACGGTGAATTTCGCCAACACTATCGTGGTGATGACGAGCAACATTGCAGCGCATGAAATCGCGGACTTCACTGACAACCGGACTGAGGCCGAGATCGCGGCCGCCTGGCCGGAGCTGGAGAAGCGCGTGCTGGAAGAGCTGCGGCGGCACTTCAAGCCGGAGTTCGTCAACCGCATCGACGAGGTGGTGGTGTTCCACACCCTGACCCGCGAGCAGGTGAAGCAGATCGCCCACCTGCAGCTCAGGGGTACTGAGGAGCGCCTGGCGGAGAAGGGAATCACGCTGAAACTGACTGACGGCGCCTGGGACCTGCTCGCCGAACAAGGGTATGACCGCAGCTTCGGCGCGCGGCCGATGCGGCGGGCGATCGCCAGGCTGATCGTCAACCCGCTCAGTTCACTGCTGATCGGCGAGGAGCTGCCCGAGGGCAGCCTGGTGCAGGTGGACAGCGACGGCCGGGGCGGCCTGAGCCTGAGCAGTGTCACAGCCGGCACGGCGGTTGGCACTTAGGGACGCAGAATACATGAACAGCCGGGTTTTCCACCTCAGGTGTGAGACCCGGCTGCATTTGCGCATTTAACCCAATTTTATCCAAATCATGCTTTCTCCGATAGAATTAGCGCACGAACGGCATCACTTTGTGCCGAGGAGCTGAATATGATCTGGAAACCAATGAACCTGCTGGTACTGGTAGGCCTGCTGCTGCTTACAGCCTGTGGTGGCACCAGCAACGTGGGGGGCAATCCCGGACCGGGCATGGGAGACAAGGTGGATCCCGTCATCACCGCAGTCAATGGAATTGTCGATGCGGCTACCGTCAGCGGCAGCGTGTCCATTTCCGCGACAGCCACTGACAATACGGCAGTCACGAGCTTCACACTGCGCATAGACGGCAGCCAGGTGGCCAGTTTCGCGACCGGCAACCTGAGCTACAGCTGGGATACGACGACGGCGACGAATGCCTCACACAGCCTGCTGTTCACAGCAGGTGATGCCGCCGGCAATACGGCGGTGCGCACTCTCAATGTGACGGTCAACAACAATGCGGCACCGGCCACGGGCACACTCGTCGGGACCGTGTTAACCCCCGACGGGGAGGACCCGGTCAGCCAGGCCCTGCTGTTCCATGTGGACAATTCAAAGCCTGACAACATGGGGAACTCGGATGAGAGCGAGCCGGACGGCAGCTTCTCGCTGGGCGGCATCCCCCTGGGCACGCAGGACTTCATCCTGCGCAGCGGAATCTTCGAGGAGAGTTTCAGCTTTGACGTACAGCCCGGCCAGAATGACATCCCGGCAGGGCTGACAACCCTTGATGCCGGCGATGCCAGCAGCATGCTCGTGGTGACCGGCCAGTACGACGTGATCGAGAACGTGCTGGCCAAGCTCGGACTGGGAGACTCGGATGCATCAGGCAACCTTGTGCTCGGCACCGAGTTCTTCACCCTGGTGGATGGTGCCGGGAAACTGGATGATGTCGCGTACCAGGATTTTGACGACGTATTCATGGACCCAGCCAATTACGCCTCCTACCGCACCATCTTCCTCAACTGCGGCAATGATTTCGAGACTGATTTCTTTGGCAGCAGCACTGCGGTTGATGGCCTGCGCAACTGGGTCGAGGCCGGCGGCAGACTGTACTGTACGGACTGGTCATACGACTTCTGCGAACAGCTCTGGCCGGACATGGTCAGCTTCGAGACCACCGATGGATCCGGCGACGGGCTGGGGGCAACGGCCGGGCTGGCCAATGAGGCAGAGCTCGGGGCCAGCCAGGGCACGGTGGCTGCGACGATTGAGGATGCCTTCATGCTCTCCTGGCTCAATGGCCGCAGTGCCACGAATGGCGATGGCACAATTGACGTGACGGACTGGCTACCTGCCTGGACGGTGATCCAGGATGTCGATCCGGCGGTGAAGGTCTGGGCCAGCGGTGATGTAAGTTTCGGCTTCCCAACCACCACCCAGAATCGTCCCCTGACGATCTCCTTCAATGCGGGCAATGGCAGGGTGCTGTTCTCCAGCTACCACACCGAGGAATTCGCCTCCAGCGGGCTCACCCCCCAGGATCGTGTCCTGCAGTACCTGATCTTCGAGGTCCTGTAGTACGCCTCAAGGCAGGAATATGAACCAATCACCGGGCAGCCCCTTGGTTGCCCGGTTTTTTTCTGCGATGCTGTTATTTGCCAGGTATTTCCAGCTTTATTGCAGACCGGGGTTTATCAGGAACATTCCATCGGGTATTTTATATGGGCGGGCCAGCCTGCCTGTGTGCGTCCTTCGCCGGGAAGAGCAGCATCGTTGTGGGGAGTAACATGTCTGAGGGAAACGGAATCAAGATGCGGATCATTGCGCTGGATGAGATGATGAAATGTCTCAATGAAGTCGGCCGCAATGAAGAGGATCCTGACAAGAAGGATCTGCTCCGCTCCCTCTACAAGGCCGCCAAGGAACGCCACGAATTCCTCTCGCTGAACAGGGTGGAAGATTAACCTGCCTGGCTTACGTGGGGATTCACCACAAAGCTCGCGAAGAACACTAAGGCAATCAAGATCATAAAGCAATCTTAGTGTCCGCCTGCAAATCTTTGTGCGCTTGGTGATCTTAGTGGTTAACCCAACATTGCCCGGATTGCTCCGGACCTCCTAGTTGGGCAGGCCCAGCCATTCGAAGAACAGGAACTGGATGCGGCCGATCAAGAGGCTCACGCGGGCCATCACCGTATAGCCGAAGGATGCGCCGAAGCTGACCATCACGAATACGACACCCAGGCGACTGATCTTGCCGACGGCGCCCTTATGTTCCAGGCTGAAGAAGAAGTACATCATCGTGCAGAACACACCGACCAGGATCACGAGTGGCGTGAACCAGTTGCCTGCGGTAAGCGGCTGCATGGTGCTGCCGACCTGCGGCAGCAGCCTGCCGGATATCTCGGTTGGGATAGCCAGTCCGGCATAGCCGGCGATGTAGACGGCGAATGCCATCCGGCTCATCCAGCTCAGTTGCGGAACCACGCGAAGCACGATGCACAGTCCGAGGAACAGCGGCAGCAGCACCCAGGGGTTGAAGCTACTGCCCGGTGTCAACGGGATCACGACCTGCGGAACGATATTGCTCCAGTAGGTGTTTACGCTCGTGTAACCGAGGGACACACCGAGGAACAGGGCCTCCGCGAACTTGAAGGCGGGATTGTCCTTGTAGATGAAACTGAAGATCAGCAGGGTCAGACCTGCCGCGATCCAGACGCCGATATCCATGCTCAGACTCATGCCAGGCCTCCCACGGGCCGACGCTTGTCAACCATGTAGAAGATATTGGCGATGATGATCGCGAGGATGATGAACACGTGTACAGCGCTCTGGGCATCCAGGCCCTTGGTGGCAGGTCCGTCCTTGCCTGTGATGGCTTCCATGTCCACGAGCTTCTCGTATTCCGCCGCACCCTTCATCCCGCCGATCAGGCCCGTGGCCTGCCCGGCCGTGTAGTACGGATAGTACTGCGGTGCACTGACTGCCGTGCAGCTCACGATGAACGGGATCCCGGCGCGTTCAGTGCCGTAGGGAATCCAGAAGTCGGGGTAGCCCACGCTGGCGATGTCGAACACGAGCTTAGTGTCAGCCAGCTTGGGTGCATCCTTGAAGATCTGCATGTTGCCGGTGTCATCACCGTTGTAGTCAGTCGGGAAGGTGCCTGTGAAGCCCTGGCCGATGCCGAGCATCACGGCCTGGCCCCCCGCCTTGAACCCGAGGAACACGAAGTCATCCCCCGGCACTAGATTCTCATACGGTTTGTTGCCATCCGGGTCAACATAGGCCAGCACATCCTCCAGGCCGCGGTTGGCCAGCCCCGGGCCGTCGGGGATCAGGGTCAGGATCACCGGCCGGATGTCCTTCTGGAAGCACTGATGCAACAGCGCCACGAACATCGGATGGGTCTCAGCTTCCGCGCTGGGACCGTAATCGCAGGAAATCACGATCACGTCCTCGGCCTTGAGGGACTCGACAAGTTCATAGCCGTCCCGCACTTCGGGGGTGATGCGGAAGGGCAGGCCCAGCGGCTTGATCAGGGGAATTGCCACGCAGAGCATCACGATGGAGTAGATGATGCGGCGATCAAGGTTCAGGATGATCTTGGCGAAATCGTGCATCAGTCACTGCCTCCCATGTAGGTGCGTTCGATGCCGAAGATGATGCGGATCGAGATTGCCACCTGGCTGAGGATCACGCCGATCATGATCGCGCGTTGTGCGGCACTGTTCGGTGCATTCATGATCCAGCCGGCGACATCGGACAGGTCATCACCGATGAAGGCCGGCATCGGGATAAGCTCACCGATCGGAACGCGTCCCAGCATAACGATGCAGCCGGCGATCAGGAGCGCCGTGGCCTCGAACGACCGGGCGCGGAAGGCGCGGAAGGCCGCCGAGGCGATGAAGAAGGCCAGCAGGGAGAACATCGTCGCCGCCAGCGGCGTGAAGATGTTGTCAAAGATCCATGTGAAGAAGCTGCCGTTGGCCATGTTCTTGGCAATGAAGCCTGGGAAGATCCACCAGGCCATACCGGCGATGAAGGTGATGGCGAAGGAAACCAGCGTGATGTAGCTGTAGGCATAACCCTTCTTGTGCAGCTTGATCTTCGTCCAGTGGTGATGCACGGCGGACAGGATCCCGAGGAACAGCGCCGAGCTGGCCAGGATGATGGCCCAGCTCTGGGTGAAGCTCGTCAGCACGTTGCTGGCCATCCTGCTCGGTATGTAGAACTGCAGCCACAAAAGCATGCCGGTGATGAAGGCCAGGATGATCGGAAGTCGTTTGCGCAGGAACATCATGGCTTACAGGGCCGTCCACAGTCTGGTCAACCAGGGGTTGCCGAATGTTGAGAGTATCGTGCCGATGAAGATCATCAGCATCACGAAGGCCTTGGCGACGTCCTGCCCGCGCAGGCTGCCCAGCAGCATCGGCTCGCGTGAGAGGTAGGCGCTGGCGGCGTAGAGTTCCTCGCCGATCAGGGTGTAGTCACAGGTCGTGATGAAGAACGGCAGCTGCGCCTGGGCATCCGTACCGGCGATCTGGATGGCCCCGGTGGTGTTGCCGGTCTCCGCCAGCAGCAGGCTCTCAGCATAGAAATAGCCGAGCAGGAAGTTCGCCGCCGGTTTCTCACGCAGCATGATCCCGCAGACCGATGCCGTATAGCTGAACTGCTGGTCCGTGAGGAAGTAGATGTTGTCCTCTCGGTAGTTGTCAGGGCGTCCGGCTTCCAGGTAGGCGTTCTTCACGACTTCCTGGGAAACGGTCATCACCACCGGGTCGAAACAGGGGACAAGCAGGTCGCTTTCATATGTGGCGACCTTGCTGGCAATCCGGCCGAGGATGTTCACTGCAGCCACTGTGGAAAGTGTGGCCAGTGAATCCAGGCCATTGATATGCATTACGGGCTTGCCCATTTCGGTGGCGCGGCCGATGGCCTCATCAACCGCCTCAAGTCCGGCGATCCGCCGGATGAAGATGTTCGGGTTCTTGCGCGCGGCGAGAATGAAGGACATGATGATCAGGGCGAAGACCACCGCCAGAGCCAGGCGGAATACCATATTTGTATTGAACCACTGTTCCACGGCCTGGACTGTTCCGGCATCATGCACAATAGCGGCACCGTCCGGGTCAATCAGCAGGCGCACCGCGAATTCGCCCAGTCCGGGGTTGATGTCCTCAACCTGTTGGTCACCTGCCTCATCCACGGAGATGTACTTGGACAGCACCACGAAGCGGTGGTTGGGGTGCAGGTCTTCCTGTCCGTCCTCGACACCCCAGCTGAATATCTCGGGATGGCTGGACTTGAAGTCCAGCGCAGCGAGTGTCAGGGGCACTGTTTCGGAGTTGTACCATTCACCATCCACCTGCATCTGCGGCATCAGTTCCAGCAGGTCATCGCCCTCAAGGTCAAAGGTCAGGATCACGGCTGAGCCGTCATCATTGGGCTGGTCGAACAGTTCGATGTCCGTTACGTTCTGTGCCTGGGCGGGGAGCAATGCGAAAACGGGCATCAGCAGCAGTACTGCACAGATGAACCGTGTATTCAGAATAGCCAGGATCCGCACTTCCTCTTAGACCGCCCGCGAATATCGAAGGTGACTGCGATTGTAGCGGAAAAATGAATATTTGGGAAATGCATGTTTGCGATCGACGGGGCCAGAATTCCAGGAGGAGGAGGACGGCATTCGCATCCGGATCCGGCCGCAGTCCCTTGCAGTCCGGAAGCCCAATCCCGCCAGCCGCAGCAGGTATGCCTGCATTGTGTCGGGGCCGCAGTACGGGACGAGGAGCTGATTGAGGGGGCTGTCGCTGCCTGGCGGGAACAGCCTTGCGTCCAGGCTGAACACAATCCCGCCCGCCCGCCCCGTGGTTCCTGCAGTGCAAGTTGGCAACCGTCGAGGGACTGTTCTCGATCATGCGGACAGCTGTTGAAGGTGGTGCCGTTGCCAGCCGAGTCTCGCAGTCCGGTGCGCCCGTCTCATGAGTTGAGGTTGAAACAGCATGGATGCAGCCTGGATTATTCAACAACTGACGAACACTCCCGCCCTGTCCTTGTTCAGATCGAGTCGTTTCAATAATGGGGGCAGAAATGCTATACTCCGGCTGATGCCATGGTGAGGTGCTTATGCGCTACTTATATTTATCAACCGTTGTTTCGTTACTGTTACTGACCATGCAGGGCATTGCCCAGGATCTGCCTGCCGAACCCGATTGCCCCAACACCCCGCCCGTTGTGTGCCGGGTTGACGGACTTCCGTTCTGCGAGGTGCTGTGTGGCACTGTTTGCATTGAGGCTATGGCCTGTGACGACAAGATGGTCTCCAGCCTGGCAATTGAGATTGATGGAATCGAGGTTGCCAGTGGAGCTGGAGGCTGGGTCAGCTATGATCTGGACTTGGGCGATCTGCCGGCGATTCCCCACTTCGTCATGATCATTGCCACGGATGAATACGGCGAAGTCGGGCTGGAAGGCGTGGAGATCCTTCCTGTTGATATT
>JAHEFU010000121.1 GCA_024645305.1 Planctomycetales bacterium | reverse complement strand
GCGCTGGTTTACTGGGATGCCCAGAACAAGCAGGCGGTATTCATGGACTCGCACATTGCTGCCGGCAGTGTTGTCTGGCATGTACCGTTCCCGGTATACAACGCCACACAGTTGGAGATCGGCGATGCAGTTCTGGATCTGCCGGCGGGCGGGCAGTGGCTCTTGCTGCATGACTATCCCGGCAACGGCCTCGTCAACCTGCGGGACAACGGCTTCGCCACCCAGCTGCAGCTGTCGGCAACGGCCGGGGACAGCCACAGTGAGTATTCAGCGAAGGTGGTCGGCGACCGGGTGTGCTATGTGTTCGTTGACGACGGCATGCTGAAGTTCCGCCGCAGCACCGACGGCACAGCCAGTGCCTGGTTGCCCGTGCAGGACATCACCCCGCTGACCGAGGAGGACGGCTGGGTCTCACTGGCGGATGTGGCAGGCTTCCCCGCAGTGGCCTATGTTGATGACGTGACGGCTACGGCGCATTACGCGGTGCTGGTTGAATAGTGGATGGCAGCTGTAAAGCTGACAATGAGAACACAAAGATATTAACCACAAAGTACACCGAGAGCACAAAGTCTTGATTGTCAGTATTCTTCGTGTGCTTCGTGTTCTTTGTAATTGAGCCCTTGTGCCCTTATCCGGATTGAGCCGTATCCGCTACGTCCGCGGCACGCGGTCCTCGTAGAGCAGCGTGCCCGGCTTCTCGCCCCAGATCTTCACATGGATATATCGCGTGACGGGCTTGCCCTTCAGCTTCTCGCCCTGGAAGTGCTTCCCGACCTCCGTGTCGTCATCAATAATCTCGATATTGATTCCGCCGGGCCGCCATTTCTTCGCACTGAAGTCCTCATAGAACCGGCCCGTCACCGGGTTGATCGCCGCATAGTAGCGCAGGATGATGTCCTCGGGTGACAGCTCGGGCCAGCTTTTCTGCCCGCCCCAGGAGATCAGGCCGTAATACAGCTCCGGCCCGCTGTGGGGCATGGCCCCCCATTTGTCATAGTGGTTCTCCACCTCCCGCAGCAGCTGGGTCAGGGTGACGACCCCCGCGCCCTGCGGCAGTTTCCAGATGGAGACGCGGCGCAGCTCGCCCGCGCTGAGCTGCCAGTCTGCTACGAGTGGGCTGTTGGCCCCTGCCAGTTCCTTCAGGTACTTCTTCTCATAATCAGTGCTGCCGCTGTCACCGGGACCGACATATTCAACCAGGTCCAGCGCCGCTGACAGGTCCACCTTCAGCATGCGCTTGACTGCGCCCGGGTAATCGAAGTCCGGCGCGGTTTCGTGGTTGGGGTGCGCCAGGGCGGCAGTGCACATGCACAGCAGGCTAAGCAGGCTTGTCAGAATGGTTCGCATCAATTCCCTCCAGGGCAACACATTCTACCCATTGCCGGACGCAGTACCTGATTCAGTGTTCGCCGGGCTCAGGATTCCTCTGTAACCTGATCCTCGTTTCCCACCGGAATCCCATCCAGCAGAAAGCGGCAAAATGCCAGCTCAAGCAGCAGGCGCCCCAGTGCTGTGCGGTAGTTCAGCAGCATGATGAGCATCAGCCCCCCGAGCATCAGGTACTCGAGGGCAATCCCCATGCGCAGGTGAAGGTATGTACACCAGGCCAGTATCAACACGCAGCCACTCAGATACAGGAGCTGCAAGGACTTCGTCTGTTCCAGGAAATCAAAGCTCTCCTCCCGCAGCAGTCGCGGAAGTCTGCGCATCGCCTGTTGCAGGAGCTTCCTGAAACTGCCCCCGCCCCCGCCGGTCAGCAGTTCCTCACCAAGCACCAGGCGCAGGGGACTGGCAAATCTTAAGCAGTCCCCGTAATGCTGCATGGCCAGGCGCAGGCTGAAGAAGTGAATTGTCAGCAACATCAATAACCAAAGCACAGGAGTGCCTACCTGCATGATCTGCAAATCCTGTACAGAAACCTCGTAGTGCCAGTCGCCTGCCGTTACAAGCACAATTACAATGAACATGGAAAAACTCACCATGACAATTGCCAGCATCTGGACCACGATGAGCATCACGAAGCGGTGTAAGCGACTGCGTTCATATCGGGCCAGCCACTGCATGGCCGGACCTGGCAGTCCCGTAGCTCCGGAGTGTGGCTGGGCATCCATCCAATCCAAGCTTAACACTGCGCGCAGGCCTGATCTGGAGCGGGAGTGTTAGAATCTAGGAATGTGGGACAACTGGCTATTCAGCTATCCGGAGCTGCCGCTGATCACTCTGGATGTCGGACGGGGACTGAGCGAGAACCGCTCACGCTACCACGTCACCACGCTGGTTGAAACCATGATGCCCCATGACGAGAAGCAGATCCTGCGCTGCCTCGACTACCTGGCGAACTCCGACAGCCGTAGTGCGGCGGCGGTGATCAGCAATGCCTCCCGCGCCGGTTCCCTGCTCAGTGACACCCACCTGCTGGCCGGGGCCTTTGCCCTGGCCGCCGGCAACTACGCGGATGCCGCGGCTGCGCTGGACCCCTGTGTGAAGGATGCTGACAACTGCGGCGAAGCCATCCGCCGGATCTACCCCGGCCTGCGCTTCCTTGTGCGCATCAGCCCCTGCGTGCTGCTGCCGGTGCATCCCACTGACTACGGCGCGGGCATCATGCTGGCCGTGACGCAGCAGGCCATGGGCGAGCATGGTGCCGCCCTGGAGCAGGTACGGGAACTGATTGCCAGCCACGGCATGACGGATGAACTGCGCCTGATGGGCGGCTACCTGCTGGTCCAGCGTGGTGAGATGGACCGGGCCATCAAGGCCCTGCGCGGTTCCAGTGCGCTGGAGGAGGACGCCGTGGCGCTGGACCATGCGCTGATCCTGGCCTATGCCCTGCGCTGCCAGGAGCAGTATCGCGAAGCCGCCAAGCTGCTGACCAGGGCTGTACGCAGTATCCGCGGTGTCAACCCGCACCTGCAGGCCCGGGGCAAGCTTCTGCTGGCGGAGTTGTATGACCGCTGCGAAATGCCATTCGAGGCCCTCGCCGTTTCCAGTGAAGTGCCGGCTGAGGTCATGCCCCCCGCCGTGGCCCGCAGCCAGCAGCAGCGTGAGGAGCGCTGGCTGACTGAAGTCGCACATATGAGCGGCGCTGAACTGGAGCGCATGGCGCGGGCCAATCCCTACATGATGTACATTCCGGATGCCGGCGAGTTCACGGATGAGAAGCGCGTCAGTAAACTGGATATCCACAGGGATCCCGTGGCCGCCCTCAAGCCACGGGAAATGAGCTGGCTCAGGCGCAAGGCCAGTGAGCACCGTATCAATGAGTACCGCAGCGCGGTGGCCCGCGGTGAGAGCATTCCCTCGCCGCAGGGAGACAAGCTCAGTCCGGAGGGCCGTCAGTTCCGCCAGCGGGTCCGGGAAGCCGAACAATGGTGGCCCGGACGCAGTCAGTCTCTCAGTGCGGCACTGACCGGATATGATGGACTGCAGGCGGATGGCGCGACAGGGCACGCCCTGTTCGACTTCTGCAGCAGCCATGATGAGTCATCACGCCTGCTCGAGGGTGAGCACCGGGCCAGGCTGCTGTCAGCCTTCGGCGGGGCCGTGATCCTGATCGGGGTCGTGATGCTGGTTCTGCGGCTAGCCGTGTACGGCGGCCAGTAAATGATGAAATACGGATGGATCACAGTTCTGGCAATCCTGCTGGTGGCAACACTGGCCTTCTCGGCTGCACCCCTCGCCCGGGCCCTGGACGACCCGCCGCCCACGCAGGAGGAGCCCCCCGCTGAGGACCCGCCAGCCTCGGAGCCTGCTGAGGATCCGGATGGCATCGGCCAGCTGGAGGAAGAACTGCCGGAGACTGAGGAAGACCGGAAGATCAAGCCCCGCCTGCGGCCCTCCACAGATGAGGAGGAACGCGCCTTCAAGCGCCAGGCCACGCGCAATGACCCCTTTCTCAATCCCCTGCTACCGCTGAATTACGAGCGGGTGGAGGGCAGTGGCTACAATCCGCGGGACTACCTCGGCACGGGCGGATTCCTCGACCTGTCACGCTACATCGTGCAGTCCCTGACCGGAGAGGTGCAGGGCTTCCTGACCGTGCACAGCAGCATCCAGGACATTTCGCTGTTCGGCCCCGTGATGGACGTTGTCAGGGTCTGCGATTATGAACCGCACCGCCGGATTGAATTGCAGGTGCAGCTGGAGACGATGCGGCCGACGGTCGTGCAGATCATCCCGACTGACGAAAGCCGCAGCCAGCAGGCGATGGACCTCGGGCTGGAGGAGGCCCTGCGCGCGGAGTACCTGTTTGACCGCGTGACCATCCGCGAGAATGTGGGCGGGATCACCGGCCTGGAGCGTGCGCGCATGCTGCCCTTCTCCTTCGACATCAACCAGCTGGACAGCCTCGTGCGCAGCATTGACTACGATTCCGGCAACTGGCCGCTGGAGGCCTTCCTGTTCGACCCCGAGGAGCGCCTCAATAACATCCCGATGTCCATCGAACAGCCGCGACGCGCCAACATGAAGAGCGCCGAGCTGGAGGACTACGGCTGCTGGCAGCTCACGATGCGCGTTGGCAACGAGACCTGGCAGTGGTGGGTGGAGCGCCTGGCACCGCACCGCATCATCCGTTACAACGACGGGCAGCGCAGCTACACACTGATGAGCTATACTCAGGGCCAATGAGCATATCGGTCGGAGTTGACATCGGCGGGACCTCAGTGAAGATCGGCTGCTGGCAGCACGGCGAGCAGTCTGACTGGCGCAGCGGACTGCCGGTCCCGCAGGACACGGACGGCACTGTCGTCGCAGCTGCCATCGCCGCCCTGATCCGTGAAAGCCTGCCCGCCCCGGATGTACGCCCGGCCTGTATCGGCGTCGGCACCTGCGGCATGGTGCAACGGGGCCGGATCCTGATGTCACCGAATACGCCCTGGGATGAAGTCCCGCTCACTGATTACCTGTCGAGCGAATTCGGCTGCCCGGTGCAGGTACTTAACGATGCCGACGCCTACCTGCTGGGTGTCTTGCGCGATGAAGCTGAAACGGGAGCCATCGCCTGCGGCTTCACCCTGGGCACGGGGCTCGGCACCGCCGTCTGGCTGGGGGACCGACTGCTGGGCACAGCCTGCGGCACCAGCCCGGAGGGTGGCCACATCACACTGGACATGCACGCCGAGCCTGCCAACACGGGCATCCCCGGCAGTTTCGAGAGCCTGTGCTGCATCACGGCCATCCAGCGCTACTACCAGGAGGCGGGTGGACTGACAAACAGCCCGGAACTGATTGCCAACGCCGCTGCGAACGGTGAGCAGGCTGCCCGCGACGCCTGGCAGCGCTATGGCGCCTGCCTCGGGGCGGGACTGGGTTCCTATGCCAACATCTTCTATCCGCAGCGGATGTACATCGGCGGTGGGCTGGCCGGCGCGCGGGCGCACTTCCTGCCAATGGCCCATGAGCGCCTGCGGATGCACTGCCTGAAGAGCACACCGCTGCCGGAACTGATCTTCCCGGAGGACAATGCAACTGCAATCGCCTGGGGCAGTGTGCGCTACCTCAGCGGAGCCAAAGGGATGGCCACATGAGCGGCATTCCGGCCAGCCGGGACCTCGCACAGGAGCTTGCTGCTCAGCTGGTGGCGCAGCTGGCTGCCAAGGGGCAGACAATCTCCACTGCGGAAAGCTGCACCGGTGGCTGGATTGCACAGGCCATCACCAGCGTATCCGGCAGCAGCGATGTGTTTCCCGGCGGGATTGTCAGCTATTCCAATCGCGCCAAGCTGGAACTGCTCGGTGTCAGTCAGTCCACGTTCGATGAGCATGGTGCCGTCAGCGAGCAGACCGTGATCGAAATGGCAACTGGTGCGCGGGAGCGCTTCCACTCTGACTGGTCAGTCGCCGTCAGCGGTATCGCTGGCCCCGGTGGTGGCACGGCAGACAAACCCGTCGGCACGGTCTGGATCGCCTGGCTGGGCCCGGAAGGCGTGACGACAAAGCGCTGCCAGTTCAGCGGCGACCGCGAAGCTGTGCGGATCGCGACGGTGTGTGAGGCGCTTCGGAACCTGATCAGCCTCTGACTTCCTGGCCTTGATCAGTCCCTGGAGACCGCCAGTGCCAGCAGTTCCTCGCCGGACATCCCGTGCATCCGCTCCTTGTCCGCCGTGAAGGGGTCGAAATCCTCCGGCATCAATGTGCCGTCGTAGTCGTAGACCTCCAGCACATCGAATTCTCCCTGGTAGTACAAGGTGTAGCCGGCGTACTCGGAACTGTAGATCCCTTCCTCGAAGTAGTCCCGTGTGCGCTCTGTCCACTCGATGTCGTAACGCTCCCACCAGTGGATCCCGTCCGGCAGGCCATCCAGCAGTTTACCTTCTCCATCGTAGATGTACCAGCGGCCGAACTCCGCTTCCTCCACGGGATTCCCGGCGGCACTGCGTGCCAGCGAATCCAGCTGGCCGAGTGTGACAACATCGCCATTGCCGGGGAACAGGGCATATTTCGGGGGAAAGGCCAGCACCCACTCCGGCGGCATGAATGGCTCAGCTTCCTGCGCAGGCTCCTCCTGCGCTGCTTCCTTCACCGTCAGCCGCAGGGGCTGCTTCCCGCTCCCGGCCTCCGCCTGTACCTCACTGCCGGACTGGGGCGGTTCTTCATCGCCACTGGCCGGACAGCCGCCGGCCAGCACAAGCGTGCAAACGGCAATCAGCAAGTGCATCAGGCTGCCGGACATGGCTCCCTCCTGTTACTTCTTCTTCGCGGCCCCAGACTTCGCCTTTCCGCCTGCTGCCGCACTGCTCTTAACAGGACTCCTGCGGGTGCTCTTGGGTTTCGCCTCATCCAGCTTGAGGAAGCCCGGCTTCGTCAGCTTCTCCGGCTCGAAGGCCTTTTTGATCTGGGCCTCCGTCAGTACCGGGCTGCCGTCCGCCTTCTTCGCATTGCGCACTTCATCCATGATCGGCGTGTTGTTCTTCACGGCCTTCTTCACCATCTCCGCCGCGGCGCTGTAACCGATCAGCGGGTTGAGCACCGTGGCCAGGCCCATCGAGGCTTCGAAGTACTGGCGGCACTGCTCCTCATTGGCGGTGATCCCGCGGATGCAGCGCTCGGCCACGACCGTCATGCTCGTCGCCAGGATGCTCTGCATGTGCAAGAGGTCCCAGGCCACGATCGGCATCATCACGTTGAGCTGGTACTGCCCGGCCTGGGCACAGCCGCAGACGGCGGCATCCAGCCCGATCACGTTGTAGCAGACCATGTTGAACATCTCGAGCATCACCGGGTTGACCTTGCCGGGCATGATCGAGCTGCCGGGCTGCACCGGCGGCAGGTTGATCTCGCCGATGCCGCTGGTCGGCCCACTGGACAGCAGGCGCAGGTCGTTGGCAATCCGCCCGAGGTCCACGGCCAGCCCGCGCAGCGCAGCGCTGAACTCCAGCTGGTCCGCCAGGGAGTTGTGCATTTCCACCTTGTTGGGAGCGGTCGTGATCCGCAGCCCGATGCGCGGGCCGAGCTGCACTCCGATCTGCGTTGCCACTTCCTTCGCGTAGTCCGGGTGGCTGTTCATCCCGGTACCGACCGCAGTGCCGCCCAGCCCGATCACACTGAGCTTCCGGGCTGCGTCCAGGATGCGCACCCGGGATTTCTTCAGGCAGTCCGCGAAGGCCGTGAACACCTGCCCGAGCGTGATCGGCGTGGCGTCCTGCAGGTGCGTGCGCCCGGTGGTGATCACATGCTCGAACTCCCGGCCCTTCTTCCTGAGCTCGCCTTCCAGCAGGTCGAGTGCTGCCAGCGTGTCCGGCAGGATCATCAGGTTGGAGATGCGGATGCCGGTCGGCATTGTGTCATTCGTACTCTGCGCCATATTCACATGGTCATTCGGATGCACGAAGCTGTAGCCGCCACGGGCCTTGTCAGCGGCCTTCTTCGCATACTTCTCGTTGGCAAGGTTGGCCAGCACTTCATTTGTGTTCATGTTGAAGCTGGTGCCTGCCCCGGCCTGGTAGACGTCGATCACCCACTGGTCCAGCAGGTTGCCACTGCGGTCCACGGCCTGCGGGTCGGCCTTGAGCAGCTTAGCCGCATCGGCCAGCACGAGGTCCGCAGCCTTGAAGATCGCCTCCGCGCGTGGCTTGTCAAGCATCCCGAGCTTGCTGTTGGTGACGGCGGCACTGCGCTTGATGTGGACGTAGGCCAGGATCAGAGCCGGATGCGCCCGCATCCCGGAGATCGGGAAATTGGCGACGGCCCGTGCGGCCTGCACGCCGTAGTATGCATCAGCAGGGACCTGCAGTGTGCCAAGTGAATCTTTTTCAGTGCGGAATTTCGCGGACATTGGATACCTCATTCGCAGGTTTTCTCGGCCCTATTCTAGCGCCGGAAACACTGGCAATCCGCTGAATTCCCTATTCGGTG
>JAHEFU010000120.1 GCA_024645305.1 Planctomycetales bacterium | reverse complement strand
CGCCGACGATGCTGCAGCCGAGGATGCGTCCCGTGGCATTGTCAAAGATCATCTTGGTGAGGCCTTCCATGCGGTTGAGCGCAATCGCCTTACCGCTGGCGGCCCAGGGGAACTTGCCCACTCCGTAGTCCAGACCCCGCTCCTTCGCTTCCTCCTCAGTCAGGCCGGCCCAGGCCAGCTCTGGGTCCGTGAACACCACGGCGGGGATGCAGCGCTTGTCCCACTGCGCCGGATGTCCGGCAATCACCTCGGCGGCCACGCGGCCCTCATGGCTGGCCTTATGCGCCAGCATCGGCTGTCCGGCGATGTCGCCGATCGCAAAGACGTGCGGCACATTCGTACGCATCTGCTTGTCAATCTTAATGAAGCCATCCTCGCCGACCGCCACACCGGCATTTTCGATGCCGATCATGTCACTGTTGCTCTTCCTGCCGATGCTCACCAGCACGCGGCCGTACTCCTCCGAGAACCTGCCGTCGGCACCTTCGAATTCCACATTGATGCCAGTCTTTGTTTCCGCAATGCCGGTGACCTTCGTTGACAGCATGATCTTCCCGAACTGCGAATTCAGGCGCTTCTCCAGCGGCTTGACGGCGTCGCGGTCGGCACCTGTCAGGATCTGCGGCAGCAGCTCAACCACGCTGACCTTGCTGCCCAGGGCGGCATACACGCTGCCCAGCTCGAGCCCGATGTAGCCACCACCGATCACCAGCAGGCTGTCCGGGATCTCCTCGATCTCCAGAGCCGTGGTGCTGTCCAGCACCCTGTCGCTGCCGATTTCGAGGAAGGGCAGGCGCAGGATGCGACTGCCGGCGGCGATGATGCAGTGCTTGAATTCAATCGTGTCGCCACTTTTCTTCAGTGTCACGGAATTAGGCGAGGCGAACTCGGCGTAGTCTGAAATGAATTCGCAGCCGCGCTGCCTGGCCATGCCCTTCAGCCCGCCGGTCAGGCGCGAAACCACGCTGTCCTTGAACTGGCGCAGCTTGAGCTTGTCAATCTGCGGGCTGCCGTAGCTCACGCCGTGGCTTTCAAGCGCCGCTGCCTCCTCGATATGCGCGGCGATATGCAGGTAGGCCTTGGACGGGATGCAGCCCACGCGCAGGCAGACCCCGCCGGGCACGTCATTCTCATCCACCATGATGGTGTTCACACCGAGGTCGCTGGCGCGGAAGGCCGCGGTGTAACCACCGGGCCCGGCACCGATCACAAGCAGGTCACATTGTTTGACAGACATCAGCTTTCAATCCACATTTTGAGAGTCACAGTATCTTGCCATTTCGGAACAGGTTCTAGGTGCTAGGTATTAGGCGCCAGGGGATGTGTCGCACCTTGCGCGACCATGAGAATTCATGGTGACGCGAAGCGTCACACCAGCCCTAATACCTAGTCTCTAGAGCCTAGCCTCCCAACAGGAGCCCTTCCGGGTCCTCCAGCGATTTCTTCAGGCTGTCCACGAAGCGCGCCGCCGAAGCGCCGTCGATCACGCGGTGGTCATAGCTCAGTCCGATCGGCATCAGCAGGCGCGGCACGATCTGTCCGTTGACAACCGCCGGCTCCAGCCTGCTCTGGCCGATGCCGAGGATGCTGACCTGCGGCCAGTTGATGATCGGCGTGAACTCCAGCCCGCCGATGCCGCCCTGGTTGGAGATCGTGAATGTCGAGCCGCTCAGCAGGTCGGGGTCGATCTTGCCACTGCGGGCGTCGTCAGCCGTGGCCTTGAGGTGCGTTCCCAGCTCGAAGATGTCCATCCGGTCGGAGTCACGCAGCGAGGGCACCAGCAGGCCGCGCTCAGTGTCAACGGCCATGCCGATATGGTAGTAGTCCTTGTAGATGATCTCGTCCGTTGAGAGATCGAGGCTCGCATTGAACTGCGGATAGCGCTTCAGCGCAGTGATCACGGCCTTGACCACGAACACAGTCATCGTCAGGGCGCTGCCGATTTCCTTCGCACGGGCCTTGTGGCGGCCACGGAACTCCTCGAGATCCGTGATGTCAATCCGCTCGAACTGCGTGATGCGCGGCACCTGCTGCCAGGAGACGGCCATGGCATCCGCGGTCAGACGGCGCACCTTGCTCATCTTCTCGCGGCGCACCGGGCCCCACTTGCCGAAGTCCGGCAGGGCGGGCACCGCGATGCCGGTTGCCACAGCCCCAGCCGCGGCAGGTCCGCCGGAGGCGGCGAACTGCTCGACATCCTCCACGGTGATGCGCCCATGCTTGCCACTGCCCTGCAGCCGCTGCAGGTCCACACCCTGTTCACGGGCGATGCGCCGGGCCGCCGGGCCGGCGGGGATCAGCGCAGTGTCGCCTCCGGCTGCTGCCGGGGGACTGGCCACGGGCGCCTGCGAGCTCTGCGCCGGGGCGCTGCCATTGCTGGCCGCCGCAGACGGGGCTGGAGCCGGCGTCTCCTCGGGCTCCTCCTGCAATTCAGCGGTGTTCGCCGCGCCGTTGTCAGACACGGAAGCTGCCCCTGATCCGGAGACGGTGATCAGCGCGGCCCCCACGGGCACGTTGTCACCCTCCTTGATATGCAGCTTCTCGACCTTGCCGCTTTCGGTGCTCGGCACCTCGACCACGGCCTTGTCGGTCTCCAGCTCCACGATCGTCTGGTTCTCCTCGATCTCGTCTCCGACGGCCACGAGGATCTTCAGCACATCGCCACTGGCGATTCCGTCGCCCATCTCGGGCAGTTTGATCTCAACAGACACTTCGTTCTCCCTTGCCCCGCCTAGAGTTTCCAGGCCGGCTGACGCTCGATGTCAATCTTGTACTTCCTGATGGCATCCCTGACGAGCTTCGCATCCACGCTGCCTTCCTCGCGCAGGGCGTTGAGGGCGGTGACAACCACACTCGCCGCATCCACCTCGAAGAAGCCGCGCAGGTCCTCGCGGGACTCGGAGCGGCCGAAGCCATCCGTGCCCAGGGAATGCATGCGGCCGGGTATCCAGCGGTCCACGAGGTCCGGCAGGGCCCGCATGTAGTCGCTGGCCGCCACCACCGGGCCGCTGTACTTCTCCAGCTGCTTCGTGATGTAGGGCACCTTCGCTGCCTTGTCCGGGTGCAGCCTGTTCCAGCGCTCGGTCTCCATCCCGTCACGCCGCAGTTCGTTGTAGCTCGTCACACTCCAGACATCACTCGTGATGTCGAAGTCCTGGGCCAGCATCTCCTGGGCCTTGAGCACTTCGCGCAGGATCGTGCCGCTGCCGAACAGGGTGAGATGCGGCCGGCCCTTCTTGGCCTTCATCGGGCTGTACTTGTGCATGCCCCGCCGGATGCCTTCCTCGGCACCCTTGGGCATCTCCGGCTGCTGGTAGTTCTCGTTCATCACCGTGACGTAGTAGAACACGTCCTCGCGTTCCTGGTACATCCGGCGGATACCGTCCTGGATGATCACCGCCACTTCAAAGGCGAAGGCCGGGTCGTAGGACACGCAGGTCGGCACGGTGCTGGCCACGAGGTGGCTGTGGCCATCCTCATGCTGCAGGCCCTCACCGTTGAGGGTCGTGCGGCCGGCCGTCCCGCCGAACAGGAAGCCCTTGCAGCGCATGTCAGCCGCGGCCCAGATCAGGTCGCCGATGCGCTGGAAGCCGAACATCGAGTAGTAGATGTAGAACGGCATCGTATTCACACCGAGACTGGTATAGGCCGTGCCGGCAGCGATGAAGCTGGACATGGCGCCCGCCTCGTTGATGCCCTCCTCGAGGATCTGGCCGTTCTTGGCTTCCTTGTAGTACAGCAGGGTGTCGCGGTCCACCGGCGTATACAGCTGCCCGGTGGAGGCGTAGATCCCGGCCTGGCGGAACAGGCCCTCCATGCCGAAGGTGCGTGCCTCGTCCGGCACGATCGGCACGATCAGCTTGCCGATCTCCTTGTTGCGCAGCAGCACTGCCAGCATGCGCACCCAGGCCATCGTGGTGGAGGCTTCCTTGTCACCGGTGCCCTTGAGGAATTCATCGAAGACGTCCAGTCCGGGGGCCTGGATCGGCTCGCAGCGGTCGCGGCGCTGGGGCAGGTAACCCCCCAGTTCCTTGCGGCGGGCCTGCAGGTACTTGATCTCCGGGCTGTCGTCAGCGGGCCGGTAGAACTCCAGGTTGACGATCTGTTCCTTCTCGAGGGGGATCTTGAAGAACTTCTGGAAGCTCTCCACCTCCTCGTTCTTCATCTTCTTGAGGTTGTGGGCCACGTTCTTGGCCTCACCCGCCGGACCGAGGCCGTAGCCCTTGATGGTCTTGGCGAGGATCACGGTCGGCTGGCCCTTGTGCTCGGTGGCCTGCTTGAAGGCCGCGTAGACCTTCTCGGGGTCATGCCCACCGCGGCGCATACGCACCAGCTTCTCGTCGGAAATGTCCTTCACGAGCTCCAGCAGTTCGGGGTACTTGCCGAAGAAGTCCTTGCGGATGTAGTCGCCACTCTCGGCGGCGTACTTCTGGTACTGGCCGTCCACGACCTCGCCCATGCGCTGCACCAGCAGGCCGCTCTGGTCCTTCTGGATCAGCTGGTCCCAGTCGTCACCCCAGATCACCTTGATCACGTTCCAGCCCGCTCCGTGGAACAGGCCCTCCAGCTCCTGGATAATCTTGCCGTTGCCGCGCACCGGTCCGTCCAGGCGCTGCAGGTTGCAGTTGACGACCCAGGTCAGGTTGTCAAGCTTCTCGCGCCCGGCGAGGGTGATGGCGCCGAGGGTCTCGGGCTCGTCCGTCTCACCGTCGCCGACGGTCGCCCAGACGCGGCAGTCCTCGGTATTGCGCAACCCGCGGTGCTGGATATAGCGATTGAAGCGGGCCTGGTAGATGGACATGATCGGTGACAGACCCATGGACACGGTCGGGAACTGCCAGAAGTCCGGCATCAGCCAGGGGTGCGGATAGGAGGGCAGGCCTCCACCCGGCTGCAGCTCGCGGCGGAAATTGCCCAGCTGCTCCTTGCTGATGCGTCCCTCCAGGAAGGCCCGGGCATAGATACCTGGACTGGCGTGCCCCTGGATGTAGACAAGGTCGCCGGTCTGGCTGTCATTGGGGGCCTTGAAGAAGTGGTTGAATCCCACTTCGAAGATCGTGGCGCTGCTCTGGTATGTCGCGAGGTGCCCGCCGATGCCGTCGCTTTCGCGGTTGGCCTTGAGGACCATCGCCAGGGCATTCCAGCGGATGATGCTCTTGATGCGGCGCTCCATATCCCGGTCACCGGGATAGGCTGCTTCCTGGCTCTTTGGAATCGTATTGATATACGGCGTATGCAGTGTATTGAAGCGGTTGAGCCCCTGCCGCGCCGCGAATTCCTCCAGCCGGTTGATCAGGTAGTCCACCCGGGCCGGGCCGTAGGTATTGAAGGTCCACTGCAGGGAGTCCAGCCATTCGCGGGTTTCCTGCGGGTCGTGATCAAACGTGTGATCCTTTGACCGGTCGTTATCTTGTGCCATTAGAGTTCACCATTGCCCCTGCCGGCTGCATGCCGGCACTGTATTCAGTCCGTAGAAACAACCCTGCCCGATGCTCGCTGATCCCCTGTCTCCCCCGGAAATCGGGCACGCTATTTATACCACCGCTGTTATGGGGCTCCGTTGAAAAACAGGGGATTCCGCTGCCCGGCGCAGTTGGGCAGCCGCCCAGGGACAGGGCTCGTCCGGTCCAGGCGGGAAAGCGTGGCAGGCTCAGCCCAGTCTGGATGCGGACTGCCACGCGAAGCAATCAATCAGGACAGGATGGCAGGAGCAAATCAGAGTGAGGAGAATTATTTCAAGAAAAATATAACGTTGTTATGAATTTGCGTTTATCCAGTGAAACCTGGATGTGAAACTGTGTTCAGTGCTCGTATCCACTGCGCTGCAGGTTGTGGCTGACTCCGGCTTGATCCACATAGCTCAGCCCTTCCACGGCAGTCAGCACACGGCCCAGTTTCTGCAGCGGTACCGGCGCATCCGCCAGCAGCCTGGCTGTTGCCGACTCCGGGGCCGTGAACAGCAGCTGGTAGTCCTCGCTCGCTGCAAGCAGGAAATCGCTGAGGCCGGCATATGTCTGAGGCTGGCCATCCGGGAACATGGCTCCAGGCACCTTGAAGGCAAGCACACCTGCGGGATCATCAGATCCGCTGCCATTGCCGGGATGTTTGTCAGCCAGCTGCCAGGAAAACTCACGCAGTTGCGGGTGATAGGGATAGTCCTGCAGGTTGATCCGCAAGCCGACACCGGATGCTTCAGCCAGCTGCAGCAGGCATTTTGACAGGCTGTCCGAGAGGTCCAGGCAGGCACTGGCCAGCTCATGGCGGGACAGCCACTGCCCGAGGGCCAGCTGCGGTTTAGGCCGGACATGTGCCAGACGGGCCTGTTCACTGACATGCGCCAGGTCACCCTGCAGCTGGTGGAAGCCCAGCTGGCTGAGGCCCAGATCCCCGCTGTGCCAGACCAGGTCCCCGGGCCTGGCACCGTTACGGGAAAGGGGCTTGCTGCTGATGCTGCCGATCATGCTGAAACTCAGCAGCCACTGCGGGGAACGCACGGTATCTCCGCCGATCAGGCTGGCTCCGAATTCATCCATCGCCTCACTGACACCGTCGAGCAGGCGCGCCACATCCTCACTTCCGGCATCCCGCGGCACGCCGAGGTTCCCGAGGGCGTAAACGCATTCCGCACCCATCGCCGCCATGTCACTGGCATTGACCGCCACTGACTTGTAGCCGATTTCCGCGAGATCCATGTAGCGGCGGGAAAAGTGCACATCCTCCACGAGGATATCCGTGGCCAGCACCTGGCTGTGCACGTTGAGGCGCTTGCCGGGCATAATGCTGTGGTAAGGCCCAATCACGGCCGCATCGTCGCCCAGTCCAACGAGTAGCCGGCTGTTCGTGCAGCTGAAGCGCCGCCGGATCTGGCCGATGATGCCTTCCTCGTTGATCTGTGCTTTTGTGGCCCGAGTTGACTGCGGGGTTCTAACCATTGATGATTCCTGCCATGTGCATCTTACCGCGAAACCAACAATCGGTCAGAACCACTGCAAGATAACTTCCTTTCCTATAATTGAACAGTGCAGCACCGAACCGATTACTGGGAAAAGGCTCAGCAGGCCGCGAATTTCCTGCTGGAACATGCCGGCATGGAGGCAGTCAGTCAGTTTGTCCAGTGCGGCAGTGGATTGCACAGCCTCATTGAGGCCGTGCTGCCAGACGGGAAGCGGATCCCGATGGAGGATATCCCGCACTTCCCGCCATCCCGCGTCCCCGGACATGGGCGGGAGCTGATCCATGGCACCGTGGGCGGCCACAAGGTCATGATCCTGGCGGGCCGGATACATCTGTACGAAGGCCATGACCCACTCACCGCAGGCTTCCCTGCCGCCCTGGCCAGCGCCTGCGGAGCGCAGGGCTTCATCCTGACGAATGCAGCTGGCGGACTGAACCAGCATTTCAGCCAGGGCAGCGTGATGATGATCACAGACTTCATCAACTTCCAGGGTGACAATGCGCTGGCCCACCTGCTGACAGAGGATGCCGGGCAGCGATTCATCGATCCCAAGCCCGCCACCGACCCGCGGGTCAGCACGGCCCTGGCCCGGCAGCTGCAGCGGGCCGGCCTGTCAGTCAACCAGGGGACGTACATCGGGGTGCGCGGGCCGATCTACGAAACCCGCGCCGAGCTGGCGATGATGCGCAGCTGGGGTGCGGATGCCATTGGCATGAGCACCATTCCGGAACTGACGGTCTGCCATGCCTTCGGCCTGCCGGCGGTTGGAGTCAGCGTCATCACCAATGAATGCTTCAAGGAGGCCCCGGTCAGCCATACTGAAGTCGTTGACATCGGAGCCCAGGTCTCGCCAAGGCTGGGACAGGCCATCCGTCGCCACATTGAGGAGCTGCCATGATCAGGCTGCTGATCGTCTGCTGCGTCCTGCTGAGCTGCCTGCTGGCAACGGCGGGCATTGCGCAGGCCACGGACCGCGACCTGGAAATCGGCGGGAACTGGTTCTCCGGGCGCGTGGACTGGCGCGTCAGCCTCGGACTGCCGATCGACACTGAATTCGTGGCTCCCCTGACGGCGGAATACAACTGGGCCTACGGCAGCACCCTCGTGGGTGTCAACGTGCGTGAATTCGGCACTCGGAACTTTTACGCAACCCTGGCTGGCTACAGCGATGAGCGCCTGGACATCTATGACTCCGAAGGTCCGTTGCCATCAGCTGCCCAGTACTGCTCAGGGCGTTATCACGTCAGCGCGGGCCTGGCGGACGGCCGTATCATCTGCTGGCTGACCGCCCCCGGTGAATACCCGCAGCGCCTGGAACTTGCAGACCGCTACCTGCCGGGCAGCGGCTTTGACGTCATCGTTGAGCCGCCGGATCCACCGAGCGCCAACTGGGGGAACT
>JAHEFU010000119.1 GCA_024645305.1 Planctomycetales bacterium | reverse complement strand
CTCGTAGCTTCCCCGCATCGAAAACAGCCCCGCGCCGAAGGTGTTGTCCAGCACGATAACGGGCCGATGGGCGCCGGCCTGCTCCCAGCCGAAAGCCAGCCTGCTGGAGTCGCCAAGCAGGCGCGGGTCACTGCGGCTGTGCCCGCTGGCCCGGTTCACCAGGTCAAAGCTGGTGATACTGCCGAGCTCACCGTTGCTGACGTACAGTTCGTCATTGCCATCGCGGTCCAGGTCCGCTGCCAGGATGTCCCCGGACTCACCGAAAGCCTCCGGATACTCGGACCGGCTGAACATCCACAGCCACTGCAGGGAGTAGCGCACGGATTCATTGCTGCCCGCTGCCAGTCCCGCCGACGCATTCTGCGGCGTGCGGACGGCCGGGGCCCGGGATTCCTGTGGCTGCTCTTCCCTGCTGAGCTGCTCTGCCTCCAGCGCGCGGCGCTCTGCACGGCGCTGCTGCTCAGCCTCCAGGGAATGCTCATGCGGCTGTTCGGCCGCCGGCGATCCGCGCTCAGGGGAACCGCCGATCCCGCCTCCCAGGTCATGGAAGATCACCTGCCACAGGACAAGCACCAGCAGCAGCGAGCTCCCGCAGCCGTAGGCAAACCAGTCCGGCAGCAGCCTGAGGGGATCCTTCTGGACTGTTCCTCTGTCCGCGCTTTGCTTCACGGAAACACCAGCACCTTGTCAAAGGCGCAGACCACCAGGTGCTCCACCCCGTTCTCCGTGATGACTTCCATGCCGCCGCAGAACTTGGCCAGGGCCTCGTGGTATTCAACGTTACCGGCCGGTGCATAGATCACGAGCTCCGTGCCATCCTCCCCGCCGGGTACGTTGCAGATCTCCCGCACCCCGTCGCTGTCAAAGTCAAAAACGGCGAAGGGCCGCCGCACGCTGCGCGAATAGAATCGGCTGGTGTCGGCCGGATTGCGCAGGGCCACCACGGCACCGCTGGCACCGTCATAGTATTCATCATCCCAGTTGAGCAGGTCTGAGATCCCATCCCCGCTGAGATCCATTGCCAGCCAGAAATCGTAGCCGTATTCCAGCATCTCGTTTTGCTGGACACCAAAGCCCTCCCGGCTGCCGTCGGCCTGCAGGATGTAACGGTCCAGGCCCTGGCCGTAGAGCACGGACATCGTGCCGTCACCGTCCATGTCCGCCCACAGTACGGGGCAGGACCAGTAACCCTCGCGCGTGGCGGGATTGTCCCTGCTGAAGAGCTCTCTGGCCTGCTGGTCAAACACGGCGAAGCGGTCCCCATCCGGAGAGACCAGCAGCAGCTCCTGATCACCGTCACCATTGAAGTCCGCGCTGGCCCGGCCGCTGGGCAGGGTCCAGTCCTGGAATACGTGCAGCTCCCGGAAGTCCAGGTCCCGGCAGCGGATGGTGGCCCGGGTGTCCTCCCAGTCGAAGACCAGCACCTCGTCCACATCGTCGCCATTGAAATCCCAGAAGTCCAGGTTGTCATTGTCCAGCCATTCCGTCCAGCTGTGGCGCGAAGTCACATTGCCCTGCAGGTCCACCAGTTCCGCCGTTCCTGCATTGGTGTCAATGAAGATCAGCTCGCGCTGTCCGTCGCCATTCGCGTCCAGGGTGCGCATGTAGACCCCGACGATCAGCATGTTGGCAGGATGATACGCCAGTTCACGCCAGGCCAGCTGCTCCCCGCTGATCACCCGGGCCTCGCGCACATCCGGCCGGAAATCCTCGACCATGCGGGACACGGAGAACACCATCCAGCCGATCAGCAGGGCGCAGATGACGACGCAGCCACCACAGCCGATCAGCCAGGGCCGGTAGTCCATCCTGGGGCGCGGCAGGCGGGCCGGCGGCGTGTAGCGCACCGGATCGTTGTAGCTGCCGTAATTCATGGCTTCACCCCCTGCCTGCGTCGTGCTACCAATATATCAGTGAGCGAACGCGATCCCCATTCTGACGCGGGTTAGATTGGGGCAGCGCCGGCCCACAGTGGATGCGATATGATCTATACGTGCACCGGGTGCCCTATCCACTGATCAGCGCCGTGCAGGATCTGCACGACATGTACACGCGGACCTCTCCGGCCGGTCCGTTTCGCATGCAGCTGTTCCACGATGCCCTGCCCCGTGATCCGCACTGGCCGGTCCCCGTGGCCGCATCAGCTACGCATATCGACAACCTGATCCGCGGGATCTCCTGCCTGCTGGGCAACAACCTCGCGGAACCCGCCCTGCCGGTGATCGCTGCCCTGTGGAAGGCAGTGCTCAGACTGAGTACGGAGATGCACAGTGATGTGCAGCCCACGGCGGAGTACTACCGCTTCCTGAGTTTTGAAATGATCCGTCCGGCGGGGGATCCCACGCATCTGGCCTACCGCCTGTTCGGTGAAGTCCTGGCGGCCTACCTGTTCGTGCTGGCCGATGCCACACGCCTGGAACTGCCGAGTCTGCGCTCACGGGTGGAAAAACTCAGGCAGCAGATCGTTCAGAACGGCGAATCAGCGGTGGAGTCCGGCTCCGCCGGCGAGGCATCCGAGAAGGCTGCGGGCGGCTGAGTCTCTGGCCCGGAGGCCACCTTGTCGCCAATCTGCACGCCGGGGATCTGGCTGTCTTCCTTATGTCCGTTGGGCTCCGTCTCAGGCTGCCTCAGCACCGGCACCAGCCCCTCGGGGATCTGTCTGATGCTGATTTCCATGGTGCTGTAGAGTTCATGCAGCTCGCGGTACTGGTTTGCGACATTCGCCTTGAGATTCGCGATCATCACCGGGTCCAGTCCCTCGACGTCGACCAGCTCCCCGCCCATGATGCGCTGGCGGCGGCGCTTGGAAAGCTGCTCGGAGTACTTGGCGTTGATCGGCGGCAGGGCCCGGTACAGGCCGACGGCCGTGCGAAACAGCTTCATCGCCGCTTCGCGCTGGAAGACCTTCTTGCCCTCGCCCCAGTGCTCAGAGCATTCCGCCAGCATGGAGCTGAGGTTGGCCCCGATGTTGGCAAGCATCTTGTAGTTCTCCAGCGTCTGGGTGATCCAGTGATGCGTGGTATCAAGCTCGTTGACCAGCCTGTTGCTTGAGTCGAGGAGCTCTAGAACTATCAAGCGATCCTGTTGTAACAGGTTGCGGATTTCAAGGGAGGAGTCCGACATATGTGAAGCTTACCACGCCCCCCGGCCACTGGCAATCATCCGACGGGAGCTTCCAGCAGCAGGCCGCGGATGGCGGTAAGAATCCGCTCAGAACTGTGACCATCGCCGAAGGGGCTCGGGCCAGTGGGATGCTCCCCGCGCAACAGGCGGGGCAACTCCTCCCTGGCCGCCAGACGGATGTCATGGCTGTCTGTCCCGACGATCCGCGTGAAACCCGCCGCTTCAGCTTCCGGCCTTTCCGTCTCCCGGCGCAGCACCAGTGCGAAGCGCCCGAGCATTGTGATTTCCTCCTGGATCCCCCCGCTGTCGGTCAGGATCAGGTCGCTGACCCGCAGCAGGTTGACAAAGGCATCGTAGCGTGGCGGATCCGTCAGCAGCACACGCCCGTGCCCGCCCAGCTGGCTGCGGATCTGGTTGCGCAGCTGCGGGTTGGGATGCCAGCAGAAGCAGGCCATGGCCTGCGGATGGTCCGCGAGTATGCCCTTGATGCCTCTGCAGATGCTGTCCATGTTGCTGCCCCAGTTCTCACGGCGGTGGCTGGTGATGAGCAACCTGGGGCCGACATGCCTGGTGAAGTCCTGCAGTTCCTCAGGAAAGACATAGTCGTCCCTGGCAATCATGCGCACGCTGTCCAGTGCGGTATTGCCTGTCACGAACACTTCTCCCCCGTAAAAGGAGCGATCCGCCAGGTTGGCAGCAGCAAGCTCAGTCGGGCAGTAATAGTGGCGGGCCAGCAGGTCCGTGGCGCGCCGGTTGAATTCCTCGGGAAAGGGCTCGCCGATGCTCGAGGTGCGCAGCCCGGACTCCACATGCCCGACGGGAATCTGCCTGTGGAAAGCGGCCAGGGCGGCGGCGAAGCTTGTCGTGGTGTCACCATGCACAAGCACCAGGTCGGGCTGCAGACTGTCCAGTGCGGCACCTACGCCGCCTAGCACGCCGGAGGTGATGTGGTCCAGGCTCTGGCCCTCCTGCATCAGGTCGAGGTCCACGGCCGGTGTCAGGTCAAACAGGGCCAGCACGTCGTCCAGCAGCCCGCGGTGCTGCGCCGTGACGATCAGTTCGTGGTCAATCTGCGGGTCGTCAATCAGCAGGCGGACAAGCGGGGCCATCTTGATGGCTTCCGGGCGGGTACCGAGGATTGTCAGCACTAACGGGTTTTTCATGTTCGGATCCCCATGAACACGGCGATTGATGCAAACACGGCGGCAAAGGCATACAGGGAAAGGACCGTATTGCGGTGCGCGCGGCTCTTGAGCAATTCCTCGCGCAGGAAGCCGTAGTCCTTCTCGGACATCCGGCTGCGGTAATCCCGGGACAGCCGGGCCAGCAGGCGGTGGTGGATATGCTTGTTGTCCGCCTGGGTGATCGGCCGGCGGGCCAGCAGGCGGCGGCCAATGGCGTAGAGCGTATCTCCGATGGGCAGCACGAGGATCAGCACAGGCAGTACGAAGCTGATCAGGGCGGCCTGCTTGTACAGGCCGATGAGGCTGATCACCGCCAGCATGTAGCCCAGTGAGAAGGCTCCGCCGTCACCGATGAATATCCTGGCCGGGTGGAAGTTCCAGGGCATAAAGCCGATGATCGCCCCGGCCAGCACGAGGCACAGTGCCAGGCTGAGCACGGCATTGGGCAGGGCCGGCCTGAACATTGCAATCAGCATGAAAGCCAGTGTACAGATCAGCCCGATCCCGCCGGACAGCCCGTCCAGTCCATCAATCCAGTTGAAGGTATTCACAACGCCCACAATCCAGATCACACTGACGAGGATCGACAGCCAGTCCGGGAAGATCAGACTGCCGAAGGCGGAGCCAATGCGCAGTCCCACCTCTCCGCCTGCGATCACCACGAAGGAGGCCACTCCAAGCTGCATCAGCAGGCGCCACAGCGCCGGGATACTCCTGAGGTCGTCGAAGAATCCGATGAAGAAGAATCCACACAGGCCGGCATATATCAGGGGGATCAGCCTGGCCTGGTCTGCGGAAAGCTGAATCAGCTCACTCCAGACACCGACTGTGGTGAGGGTCATCCCCACGGAGATGGCGGTGAAGATGGCAACGCCACCCAGCCGCGGGATGCCGGTGCGATGGACCTTGCGCTCCCCGGGCATGTCCAGCAGGCTGTAACTGCGGCACAGGCGCACGACCAGGGGAGTGATCAGGACGCTGAGTACCATCGGGACGATGAGCAGACCGGCAAACACCGCTGTGGGCATGCGCAGTAATCCTAACACCTGCGGCGGTTACAATAACCCGCTGTGGAACTGTCTGGCTATTTCAGCAGGTTTGAGTTCTTCAGGCAGCTCGGCGGCCTGTTGAAGAATCGCAACATCCGCCTCTCGGATAACTTCTACCTGAACCTGCTGGCAGTGGCCACGGGCATCCTCGTCGGCCTGCTGGTGTACTGCTTCACCTGGGTCCTGTCCTTTGCAAATGGCTTCATCCGCGGCGAGGGGGAGCAGGCACAGTGGACGCTGATCCAGCAGCATCCCTGGCTGGTACTGGCCTTCCCGCCCATCGGCGGACTGATCGTGGGCATCATGTTCCGGCTCTGGAACCGCCACCGCCGTTTCCGCGGCGTCAGCTCCGTCATCGAAAGCGTGGCCCGTCGCGGCGGCCGCCTGAGCCTGCGCAAGAATGCCGTGGAATTCATCGGCAGTACCATCAGCATTGCCAGCGGGTTGTCCGTCGGTGCCGAGGGGCCAATCGTGGCAGCCGGTTCAACAATCGGGTCAAATGTTTCCCGTCTGCTGCACCTCAGCGCGGCCCGGACAAGGGTGTTACTCGCCAGCGGCGCCGCTGCGGGCATCAGCGCCGTGTTCAATGCTCCCATCGCAGGCTTCTTCTTCGCCCTGGAATTGATCCTCGGTGACTTCTCCAAGAAGGCCGTGGCTGCAATCGTACTGGCCAGCGTCAGCGCCAACGTCACGATGCTCGGCCTGATGGGCGAGCGGCGGATATACGAACTTGAGCGCTACGGAAAGGTGCCCCTGCAGGAAATGTGGGGCTTCATCGTGCTTGGACTGATCTGCGGCCTGGTGGCGGTGGGCTTCGCCCAGAGCCTGCACTGGCTGGAGGGCCGCTTCAACAACTGGCGGATCCTGCCGCAACTCAAGCCCATGGTCGGCGGCCTGCTGGTTTCCCTGGTCGCCGTGTTCTTCCCGGAGATCCTCGGCACGGGCCACAGCACTATCGAATCCCTGGTCAACGGCGATCCCCTGCCCCCGACCCAACTGCTCAGTACACTGGACTGGACCGGCCCGGTACCCTACCTGCTGCTCTTGTGCCTGTTCAAGATCTTTGCCACCTCCGTGACCTTGGGCAGTGGAGCGGCGGGAGGCAAGTTTGCTCCTTCACTGTTCATGGGGGCCACGGTCGGCACCGTCTTCGGCATCCTGGCGACCCATATCCCGGGACTGGGCAGCTCTCAGCCGGGGGTGTTCGCCCTGGTGGGTATGGCCACGATCTTCGGCAGCATCGCCCAGGCACCGCTGTCCGTCGTGCTGATGGTCTTTGAGATGAGTGGGAACTACACCCTGATCCTGCCGATGCTGATTGCCGGCACGCTCAGCCAGGTTATGTTCTACTCCATCCGCAAGAAGGGTGTCTTCACGCACAAGCTGTCGCGCCTGGGAGTGCAGTTCGGCCGCGGCAAGGACCTCAACATCCTGGAGGCCATTGATGTCACCCGGGCCATGCACCGCGGGGTGGAGACGATCACGAAGGACACCCCGCTGCGCGAGGTGCGCGGGATCTTCGAGGACAGCCAGCACCACGGCTTCCCTGTGGTGGACGTGGACGGTGCCCTGTGCGGGATGGTGACCACAAGCGACCTGGCAAGCCACCGGGACTACGGGGACGACGCCAGCGTGTATGACATCTGCAGCCACAATCTGCTGTACCTCAAGCACAATGACAACTGCCATACGGCGATTGCCATGCTGGAGGACAACCACATCGGGCGCATTCCCGTGCTGGACCGCGACGGCAGACCATATGGAATCATCACGCGTTCCGACATCATTGGGGCCTACAAGCTGGCCCTGCAGATCCGTCGCGAGGAACTGGAGCAGGAGGACGGCTAGGGGGGGGTGGAAGCTTGCTTCCACAATGGATGTGCTTGCTTCCACAATGGATGTGCTTGCTTCCACAATGTCCTCATATGCAGCCGACAGTTGCCAAAGCAAGCTTTGACCTCCGAAACGAATCATTTGCCAAAGCAAGCTTTGACCTCCCGGCCGCTTGACATTTCCTACGCAATTCATATGCTGATGATATGACTGAAGATCATCTGGGCTTCTACAAGCACGGGAATCTGCCTCATCTGGATATCGGTGGGGCTCTGCAATTCATTACATATCTCCTCGCAGATGCTGCCCCGAAGAATCAAATCCATAGAAACAAGCAGGGATTCATTGACGGCGATGCATACTTTCTCAGTATGGATTCCAGACTGGACCGCTGTACCGGAAAATGCCTGTTGCAGAATCATGCCGTGGCAAGCATAGCTCTGGCTCCTGTGCTCAATCCGGCTGAAGATACGCACAGCGCAATAGCCTGGGTTGTGATGCCAAATCATATCCACCTGGTAATCAGGCAGACTCCTGGCTGGAAACTTGGAAAAATCGTCCAGCGAATCAAATCGCTAAGCGCAATATCAATCAATCAACACCTCAACCGGACGGGACAGCTCTGGCAGCATGGGTATTTTGATCGGCAGATCCGTGATCTGCGACACCTCCAAAGTACTGTCGAGTACATTCATGACAACCCGGTCAATGCAGGCCTGGTGGATATGCCGGATGACTGGGAATTCAGCAGCAGCCGAAGTTTCTCATTTGAGAAACTGGAGGACTTGTACAAGTAGGGGAGGTGGAAGCTTGCTTCCACAATGGATGTGCTTGCTTCCACATTGTCCACATATGCAACCAACAGTTGCCAAAGCAAGCTTTGACCTCCGAAACGAATCACTTGCCAAAGCAAGCTTTGGCCTCCAGGCACAAAAAAGCCCCCCGCCGTGGCGGGGGGCTCGAGGTTCTGATTGAACCCTTCCTGCAGCATCCGGTGGACCGGATCCTGCGCAGGTCTGGACTGCCTTAGTCAGGCAGGGCGTCGGCATAGACCCAGACGTCGTTACTGTTGTTCAGTCCGGCATCCTGGGCAAACACATTGGTGTTCGTGAAGTTCGGATCGAAGGTCGCTAAGCCCGGGGTGCTCCAGCCACTGGTGATCATGAAGGGGAAGCCGGCATCCCATGTAAGGGTGCTCACATCGATGTCGGTACCGGCATTGTCACTCT
>JAHEFU010000006.1 GCA_024645305.1 Planctomycetales bacterium | reverse complement strand
TGGCGCAGGCAGTGTAATGGATTTCACGGATGCAGGCTTCCCGAGCACCAATGCCGGCAATGCAGTCCTTGCCGCGCGGCGTGTGCTGAGTGGCCTGGCTGCCAATTCGCCGGATGTGATCGTGGTGGAGATGGGAGACGGTGTGTTCGGTAGCTACGGAGTGCAGGAAATCCTGGATGACCCCCAGGTCTCCGCGGCCATCAGCGTACTGGTGTACTGCGCCAATGATCCTGCCGGAGTCTACGGCGGTGTACGCCAGCTGCAGGAGCGGCATGGCCTGTCCGTTGGCATAGTGAGCGGGCCTGTGACCGACAACCAGGTAGGCCGGCGCTATGTGGAACAGGAGCTTGGCCTGCCGGCGGTGAATGCACGGCTTTCCGCGGAGCAGCTGGGCCAGCTGGCAATTGAGCTGCTGGCCGGCAGCCAGGAGGGAGACAGCCATGCAATCAATTGATGTAGCCATCCTGGGTGCTGCCGGGACCGGAGGCGGGGAGCTCTTGCGTTATCTCCTGCAGCATCCGCAGGCGCGGATCACGCAGCTGGTCAGCCGCAGCCAGGCTGGGCAGTCCGTGACTGCAGTGCATCCGCACCTGCCCGAGCTGGGCCATATGACAATGGCTGGCGAGTTGGCACTGCCGAAGGGTCCGGCAGACAATCCATATGTGCTGTTTAGTGCCATGGGTCACTCGGAGATGGCTGGCATCTATCCTCAGCTTGCCGCCAAACTTGAGGACCTCGCGCGCATGCGTCCAGTGCTGCTGGTGGACCTGTCCGCAGACTTCAGGCTGTCTGATGATGCAGCATGGGAGCAGTACTATGGAGCTCCACATCCCTGTCCGCAGTTCCTTGATGATTTCGTTTACGGCCTGCCGGAGTTCTGCCGTGACAGGATATGCTCCGCGACCCGGATTGCCAGTCCGGGCTGCTTTGCCACAGCGGTCAATCTCTGCCTGCTGCCGCTGGCCGGCAGGCTGGGCAACAGGCACATTGCGATCAGCGCCATGACCGGTAGCTCAGGCTCAGGCAGCCAGCCATCAGCCGGGACGCATCATCCCCACCGCGCGCATGACCTGCGGGCCTACAACATGCTGGCCCACCGGCACCAGGCGGAACTGGAGATGTTGCTGGCTGCAGGTGGCAGCACGGAAGCACGCATGTCCTTTGTGCCGCATTCCGCTCCGCTCGTGCGCGGGATCTTCGCCACGGTGCTGATCGAATGTGAGACAGGGCAAGAGGCCAGTGAGCTTGCCGCATGCCACGCCGTGCACTACTCCGCTGAGCCCTTCATTGATGTATTGGCCGTTTCCCCCCGGGTAGCCACCGTGGCCGGCAGCAACCGGGCGCAGCTGCATGCCCTGGCCAGCGGGCGCTCGCTGGCGGTGCTGTGCGCCATTGACAACCTTGGCAAGGGCATGGCGGGACAGGCGGTGCAGAACATGAACATCGCCCTCGGCCTGCCTGAAGACAGCGGCTTGCGGCATGCGGCGCTGTATCCATAGGAGCAGGCATTATGAAACACTTTACACATATCAGTGACCTGGGAATTGATGGTGTCAGCCGCATACTGGACCGCGCTATGGAGTGGAAACAGCATGATCCTGGAGCGGTTTTCGAGGGTAGGCTTCTCGGCATGCTGTTCTTCAATCCCTCCCTGCGCACCCGGGTTTCCTTCGAGGCCGCCATGCTGCGCAGCGGGGGCCATGCGATTGTCATCGATGTGAACAGCGGCTCCTGGAAACTCGAGCATGCCAGCGGAATCCGTATGGATGGCGACCGGCCGGAGCACATCCGTGAGGCCATCCCGGTGCTCGGGGGTTACGTCGATGCCCTTGCCGTGCGCTGCTTCGCGCAAGGAGAGCTGGAGCAGGATGAAGCTGATGCGCTGATCCGCTCAATCGCCAGCCACAGTCCGATCCCGGTTGTCAGCATGGAGTCCGCCCGCGAGCATCCCTGCCAGGGACTGGCGGACATGCTGACGCTGCGTGAGCAGTTCGGTGCACTGCAGGGCAGGCGGATCACCCTGAGTTGGGCACCGCATATCAAGCCGCTGCCCCGCGCAGTTCCCAACAGCCTCGTGCTGAGTGCTGCGGCCTGCGGTTGTCATGTGACAGTTGCCCACCCTCCGGGACTCGAACTGCATGCTGCGGTGCTGCAGCAGGCACAGGAACTGGCTCGCCAGAGTGGAGGCGAGATTGCCACAAGCCATGACCAGACTGCCGCCTGTGCCGATGCGGATGTGGTTTATGGCAAAAGCTGGGGACCGGCGGAGCCGTCTGCGTTCTCTGGTCTGGCAACTGAGCATGCAGACTGGATGATTGACATGCCACTCCTGCAGGCCGGCAGCCAGGCCAGCCATTTCATGCACTGCCTGCCCGTGCGCCGCAATGTCGTTGTCAGCGACGCAGTGCTGGATTCGGAGCTGAGCCTGGTTGTACCCCAGGCCCACAACCGCCTGCATGTGCAGCGCAGCCTGCTGCATGATATCTTCAACGGAGATGCAACATGATTGGATACTATGAATTCCTGCGGACTGCCACACCCTATGTACGGGCCAACCGGGACCGCCTGTTCATTGTCAAACTCGGGGGCGAGATGCTCGCTCAGCCACAGAATGCCAGGCGCATCCTGGAGCAGGTGGCGCTGCTGATGAATCTCGGGATAAATATCGTACTCGTGCATGGCGGAGCCCCGCAGATCGCCAGCCTGTGTGAGCGGCTGGATCTGCCCGTGGAGATGCATAACGGCCGGCGGGTGACCAGCAGCCAGACCCTGGAAGCAGTCAGCATGGCGCTGTGCGGTCAGATGCAATCACAGATCTGTGCTGAGCTGACGGCACTCGGCGTCAGGGCCGTGGGCATCAGCGGTGCCGATGCCGGACTCGTGATTGCCAGCCGTCGACCGCTGCAGGATGATGGCGCAGGCGGCACCGTGGACTTCGGGGAAGTCGGAGACATCCAGGAGGTGGACACGCGGTTGATCCGCACGCTGTGTGCTGACGGCTGCCTGCCCGTGCTGGCCCCGCTCGCCAGCGATGGTACGGGAAAACTGCTGAACATCAACGCAGACACCGTGGCTGCCCGGATTGCGGTTGCCAGCGAAGCAGCCAAACTGATATTCCTGATGAAGCCCGCCGGTATCCTGGAGGATCCAACTGATCCGACCAGCCTGATTGCGGAGCTGGACATCGCCGGGCTTGATGAGCTGGGATCCCGCGGGATCCTCAGTGCCGGCATGCTGCCCAAGGCTGCGGCAACACGCAGCGCACTTGAGGGTGGTGTGGAACGTGTGCACTTCGTCAGTGGCCTTGGTGAAGATGCCCTGCTGCGCGAGGTCTTCACTAATGAGGGCAGCGGCACGATGGTAATGCGCCATGCTTGAGCTGCTGGCACAGATTGTATCCATCGCCAGCCTGTCCTGCATGGAACATGACTGCGCGGACTTCGTCGAAGCCTGGAGCTTGAAACAGGGCTTCAGTCCGCGGCGGATCGGCAACAACATCGTGCTGGAGTTAGGTTCAGGCGGACCCCGCTTGATGCTGAACTCGCACATTGACACCGTGCCCCAGTGCAGTGGCTGGCTGGCCGACCCCTGGACCCCGCGGATTGAGAATGGAAAGCTTACCGGGCTTGGAGCGAACGATGCCAAGGGCTGTGTGGCCGCCATGCTGCTCGCTGCAAACCGGCTGCAGGCGGAGGGCTGGCAGGGTCCCGGGACACTCGTCCTGCTGATCAGTGCGGAGGAGGAAATCGGTGGAGAGGGTGGGGTGCTGCGTGCCCTGCCGGAACTGGCACCGATGGATGCAGCCATCAACGGGGAGCCTACGGGACTCGCGCCCTGTAATGCCCAGCGCGGTATGCTGCTGCTGGAATGCCGCAGCCATGGCAGTTCCGGACATGCCGCACATGCCCATAAACTCGGGCTGGAGAATGCAATCCACAGTGCTGCCGGGGACATTGCCAGGCTCAGCCAGATGGAGTTCGAGCCCTTCATGGGCGAATATGTGACGCGACCGCAGGTGACCGTTGTCAAGGGAGGCCTCAGCCATAACCAGGTGCCTGACCTCTGCGAATTCCAGGTGGACATGCGTACCACGCCCAACCTGGATCACGACGCCACCCTGGCCTGGATCCGCAGCCAGCTGGAGTGTGAGATTCACTGCCGCAGCGCCCGCTACCTGCCAGTCAGTACGGATCCCGGTCATCCGGTGGTCCGGGCTGCTGTCACAGCATCCGGGAAACAGCCCTACTTCAGTGACACCTGCAGTGACTGGTCCCTGTATGGCACAATTCCCACGGTGAAGATCGGCCCGGGTGAAAGCAGCCGCAGCCACAGGCCGGAGGAATTCCTGCTGGAAGAGGAACTCAGCTCTGCCGTGGATGTATACAGCGACATTGTCAGGAAATACTTTGAGGAGTGCGCGAATGTCTGACAAGCAGATCTGGAGCAAGGAGTTGCCGCTGGATGAACTGGTCCATCGCTTCACGGTGGGGGAGGATCACATCCTCGACATGCAGCTGCTGCCCTGGGATATCCTCGGCAGTGCAGCGCATGTCCGCATGCTGGCGCACACCGGTCTGATCGCACAGCTGGACGCAGAGCAGCTTCTGCAGGGCCTTACGAGTATTCAGGAAAAGTTGGCTGCCGGGCAGTTCAGCATCAGCAGCAGCCAGGAGGACTGTCATACCGCCATCGAGCAGGCCCTGCATGACCTGGCACCGCAGGCAGCTGGCAACGTCCATCTCGGTCGCTCGCGCAATGACCAGGTGCTGACGGCCCTGCGCCTCTACATGAAACATGGCCTGCTGGAATCGCTGGGCGCAGTGGCCCGGCTGGCTCATTCTCTGGCGGAACTTGCCGCGGAACACGGCCATTTACCACTGCCGGGTTACACGCATCTGCGGCGGGCCATGCCCTCGAGTGTCGCTCAGTGGCTGCTGTCATTCAGCCACGGACTGCTTGAGGAACTGCAGGCCGGTGAGGCCCTGCTTGCCAGGCTGGACAGCTGTCCGCTGGGCAGCGGTGCGGGTTTCGGTGTGCCGCTGCCCCTGGACCGGGAGTACAGTGCCCGACTACTGGGATTCAGCCGCGTGCAGTCCAATCCGATTGACTGCGCCAATTCCCGGGGCCGCCATGAACTGGCCCTGGCAGCCTGGAACAGTTCCGTTGGCAATCTGCTGGAGAAGTTCATCTGGGATCTCTGCCTCTACAGCACGGATGAATTCGGCTTCATCAGCCTGCCGGATGAATTCACCACTGGTTCGTCAATCATGCCGCAGAAGCGCAACCCGGATGTACTGGAGCTGGCGCGGGGCAGGATTGCCCAGCTGCGGGCCTGGCGCAATGAACTGGAGCAGGTCAGCACAGGCCTGCCATCGAATTACCACCGCGACTACCAGTTGCTTAAGCCGGCGCTGTTCAGAAGTGTCACAGGGCTTGCGGAACTTCTGGCCGTACTCGGGCATGTCCTGCCGGGCCTGCACTTCAATGCGGAGCGCCTGCAGCAGGCCTGCACGGCAGAATTGCATGCGGCGGCGGAAGCCTATCGTCGTGTCCAGTCCGGCGAGTTGTCATTTCGCGAGGCATATCGCGTGGTGGGACGGGAGGTGCTGGAAGGTACTTTCAAGTACCAGCCTAGACCGGAATCCAATTCGGGGGGAGTGAACTCAGACCCTCAACAGCCAGCGAAGCTGGAGGATGAACTGAGTCTCCTGGCAACACGCCTGAACACGCAGTCAGAGGTCTTCGGAAGGACTTTGGATTCCCTTCTGCCGATCAGTGACTGACAACAGTTGAGCTCAGTCGCCGATGCTGCCGTCAGCCAGCAGGTCCATGATCAGAATGGTCACCCAGTCCTCCGCCGTGCCCACATCCCGGTTGATTGTCATATGCGTTTTGTCAGCGGCTTCCCCCTCCCAGGCAAAGGTTTCCGCCGATCGCAGGGCCTCGGCCAGCTCCATACTCTGCCCGGGTGCATCTACTCGCCGGGTGTAGAGGATCAGGAAGGGAGGGTAGCTCCCGGCTTCTGTCACATGCAATGTGGGCGAGGCATCCTCCCACAGAGTGCCATCACTGCCGAAGGCATCCGTCAGCATGTCACGCAGCATCCGACCCGGCCTGCCGGCCATCCGTCCGGGAATGTCATAGCCGGCGCCATCCAGACAGATCACGGTATCAATGTGGGCAGGATCCAGTCCGTATGCCTGCAGGCGCTTGGCATCCGTTGCCAGCAGGGCGACCAGCTGCGCGCCGGCACTGTGGCCCATGATGCTTATGTGCTCCGGATCCCCGCCGTAGTTGGCAACATTGCCGGTCAGCCAGGCATAGGCCGCGGCGACATCTTCAATGTGGGCGGGGTGCTGGACCGCCGGAGACAGGCGGTAATTGATGCTGACGTATATGTAGCCGTTATCACAGAAGTAGCGCGGTTTCGTGTCAGCCAGGCTGCGATTGGCTTTGTCCCCGATGCTCCAGCCACCGCCATGCACCATCATGAGGACAGGCAGGCCGCTTGCGTCCTCAGGTGCATAGATGTCCAGACTCAGCAGGCCGGGATCCACGCCGACAATTTCGCGATACTGCACATCGCGGTGGACCGTCAGACCCTTCAGGTCGGACTCCGCCGTGCTTGAAACCACCAGTCCCAGGAGCAGCAGCGCGGTCAGCGTCACTATCTTGATTGTATTCCTCATGATTCCCTCTGCAGCGATTGGTACAGTTTATCTGAGCGCAGCAGGGAAAGCATAGTTGCACTTCGGATAACATGAGCAGGTGCAGCGCAGCCTCACGCGTAACCTGCGTCTCTACCCCTGGTACCTCTGCCTGACATGGGAAGGGATGAGCAATGCTGTCTGGTATCTGTACCTGTTCAGTTTCAAGGGACTGAGCCTTGGGCAGATGGCCTGGCTGGTACTGCTTGGTGATGGCGTGATTGCCCTCGCGGAAGTCCCCACAGGCTGGATCGCGGATCGCATCGGGCGGAGGAGATCGCTGCTGATCGGCATCATGCTGCAGGGTCTGAGTGCCGGGCTGTTCATCGCGGGTCAGGAATTCTGGACGTTCTGGCTGGCAATGGCAGTCTGTGGACTGGGGGATACTTTCCGCAGCGGAGCTGACGAGGCGCTGCTGTTCGATTCATGCCGTGGCAGCGGACAGGTCCCGGCTTTCCGCAGGATCCTGTCACGCAGCCTGGCTATTGCCACCATCGCCATGGTCGGCAGCCAGATTGCCGGCGGGGTGATTGCCACGCGAGTCAGCTGGACCCTGCCATTCTGGCTGGAGATCGTAATGAGTGCCGGCGGATTCATGGTGGTACTTGCCATGTTGGAAGCCCCGCATAGGGAAGTGGAATCGCCACGAAATGGAAATGGCCAGCGTTCGGGGCGTTCGCTGCTGATTATGAGCCTCACTAGATTGCTGCCCCTGCTGCTGTTTGCCGCCATCGTGGAGATCGTGCCGGAGCTGTCCCACTTCCACCTGCCGGCCGAACTGGATGCCGCAATTGGCCTGACCCCTGAGCAGCTGGCATACATGTATGCAGGATTCGAACTGCTGCAGGGCCTGGGCAATTATCTGGCGGGGAGATTGCGTATCCGGCAACCTCTGGCCGCACTGGGCCTGGTCGGACTGGGCTTCCTGGCGATGCTGCTCCTGATGGGTTGCCGGGCCTGGCTCGGTCTGGCGGTCTATCTGCTGGCGCGGGGCTGCATAGACCTGTTCAGCGGTTTTGCCAGGCCGATCATCAGTGAGCAGGCCAACCTGCGTACGGCCAGTTCAGTCCGCGCGACGACTCTGAGCATCCTCAATGCTGCGAAGATCACTCTGCCGCTGTCCCTGCTGCCGATCAGTTCAAGCCTGATGCAGGCCCAGGGAGCCCAGTGGATGTACACGACTTTTGCCGCCTGCCTGCTGCTGCCAATGCTCGCTGCGGTGCTGTGGTTAATGAAGCAGGTCCGCACCGCTGCAGCAGTGGCTGACGAAGCCGGGTGACCGCGGTGGATCAGACCGGCATGCTGTGGATGGACTGCAACTGGTGCCAGGGAAGTTTTCCCGGGAGGGGCTTGCTTTGCCGACTGGCAACACTCCAGCGCAATCCCGTCCACTTACGTCCGGGGGCAGGCCGGGGCTTGCTGAAGCCAATGCGTGTCAACATCCCTCCCAGCTCGGCATCATCTGGGAATGCATTGGCCCTTCCTCCGCCGAGGGCGAGGGCCTGCGGCAGGCTGACCATGCATTCATAGGCATGATGGTAGGCCTCCAGCCGATCCTTTCCGGTCCTGTGGGAGTCAGGCGAAGTCTGGCTCTCGCACATCACGAGCAACCCGTCAATCCTCAGGCTCAGGTGGATTGCCGACAGCATCGCCTCTGAATCACTGCAGTTCCTGACAACATTGCAGGCCAGCACAAGGTCATACTGCATGGCTTCCGGCTGGGACAGCATGCTGCACTGCTCGAACTCCAGGTTTGGGCAGCAGGATCGCAACTGCAGCTTGCGGGCCAGGCGAATCGCCTTGTCCGAGATGTCAATCCCACGGAACCTGCTGCGCGGGAAGCGCCTGGCCAATGCGGTCAGAAGTTCCCCGCTGCCGCAGCCGACCTCCAGGACGGCAACGCCACGTTCAAGTTTTCCCTGCATTCCGGGCGCGAGGGAGATGATGCTTTCCAGGCTGTCGGTTGCCCCATCACGGCTGACGGCGCCGTTGATTTCCTGGAAGCGAGTGTATGTAAGGGGGTGCACGCCCTGCCTGTGCCGGAAGGAATCCGCTACGAGACCCTCTACACCGGCCAGCATTGCCACCTGCTGCATCTGAGACGCCATGTTGGCAACTGCCCCGCCGTCCGTCAGGACTGCCGCGTGCTGCCGTGGCAGCCTGTATGTTCCATTTTCCGCATCACACTCGAGGATGCCTGCCGCAGACAGACAGTCCAGCCAGCTGCACAGGAAGCGCTCACTGAGCCCTGTGCTGGTGGATAGGTTCTCCGCACTGAACCAGTCGAGACGTGAAACTGCACTGAACAGCCCGCAGCGGTGCCCGATGGAAACCATCAGTGCTGCCGAAGCCTCACTCAGCATCGTTTGCATACGGTCCGCGAAGAAGTCAGTGCGGATATCGGGGGCCTGGTCCGTCATGATACGGGACATGTAATTCTCCTGTGAAGTAAGGGGCGGGACCGGCGTTGCCGGTCCCGCGAAGTGTCAGCTCAGACCTTCATGATGTAGTAGTAGTTGAAGGGATCGTGGGCCAGTTCCTTTGTTTCAAGGCTCGTGAATCCTGCGGCGCCGATCATGCTTTCCGCCAGTTCGCGACCCCAGCAGGTACCCAGTCCGGCCCCGCCGTTGGCAAGGGAGACGGTCATGCAGTGGGTGGTGGAAACCGTGTAGAGGAAGGTCCCGACCATGTGGTCCTTGTTGCCGTGCAGATGGCTGCAGGCCTTGATGTCCTGCATCAGGAACACACCGCCATCCTTGAGGGCCCGCCGCACATTGGCAAGTACACCGGCGGGATCAGCCTGGTCGTGGATCACGTCAAATGCCGTCACCAGGTCGAAACTGGCGACCTCTTCGAGCCGACCCACGTCCTGGACACTGAAGCTGATGTTGTTCAGACCCTTGCTCGTTGCCAGTTCCTGTGCCGCCTTGACTGCGCGCTCCTCGAAGTCGTATCCGGTGAAAGTGCTGTTGGGATACATCTCCGCCAGGCGGATGGCTGCATGTCCACTGCCACAGCCGATGTCAACACATTTGATGCCGGCGCTGAGTCGCTCATGCAGGCCTTCAACGGCGGGAATAATGCTGTCCTTGAGGCCGGCAATCACAGTCTGGTCACTGAAGTCGGCCATCACGGGGTGGAAGCGCTCAAACTCACTATAAGGAACACCTCCGCCATTGCGGAAGGCCTCCACCAGGGGAGTCTCCACACCACCCATCACCGGGATGAACTGCATCGGCACCGCCAGGTTGTGTGAACCGGCCTTGCTAGTGATCACAGCTGCATGCTCGGCGGGCAGGTGGTAGTTCTGGCTGTCGCTGTCAAATTCGACAACACCTCCGGTAACCATGGCACCCAGCCACTCGCGGATATAGCGTTCGTTGAGTCCGCTGGCCTCCGCGATTTCCGCTGTGGATGACCAGCCGAGCCCGGCCATCGCCTCAAGTGCACCGGTGCGGTGCCCAAGGGAGATCATCAGGGCGAGACTTGCGTCATTGACAATACCGACCATGCGGCCACCGAAGGCTTCCGCCCTCGTTGCATCAAACGTTTCCTTCTGCATAACAGACATGACAATTACCTCGTTGAGCTTTTTGGGCTTCTGGCAATCCGCCAAATGGCAATCCAGCTGCCCGACGCCGGAATAATAACCAGAATTCCCGGGAAACACCCGTGTTTTGGGACGGCAGCACGGGACATCAGGGGACAAATCTCCATGTCCCCAAACGCTATACTCAGTGCTATCACCCGCAAGAAGACAGTCCTGATCAATGCTGAGGCCCTGCGCCGGATGCTCGAGGAGCGCGAGCTCAAGCAGTGGTGGCTGGCTCGCCGGATCGCCGTTGACCGCAAGACCGTGACCCGCTGGATCAGCGGTCAGACCCGGCGCATCAGCCAGGAGAACCTGGACCGCTTGGCCCGGGAACTGGACTGCAGCGCGGCTGAGCTGACCGTTGAAGACCGGTTGGAAGCGCTGGGAACACGAGAGGATCGCTGGTCTGCAGCGCGCCAGCTCAAGGACAAGGACGTGGTGGGTATGGTCGGACCCAGCTATAGCTGGGAACTGGCGGAAACCCTGATCCGTTCGGCGATTGACTCGGACATGCCGGTGGATCTGCAGGTGGCCCTGTACCTGAAGCTGGCCTCCCTTGGCATGTACCAGCACAAGCCGGAACTGACCAAGAGCAGTGCGGAAATCGCTCTGCAGCGAGCGGTGGACGAGGGAGACGAGGCGCTGGAATACCAGTCGCTGGACATGCTGGCCTTCTATTACCTGATGATTGGGCAGTTAAGCGAGGTTGTCAGTCGCTATGCGCAGGTCCTGGAACGCCGAGACCTTATACCTACGCAGACCCGGCTCGCATCAATCCTGTGCAACAAGGGACTGGCGCACTGGTCCATTGCGGAGTTTGCCGAGGCCCTGGAGGTCTTCAATGAGGCCATGCCTATCTGGGACAGCTGTGAGGTGGTCATCAGCACTGCCACGGCCTGGTGGCTGCGAGCCAAGCTTCTCATTGAGCTGTCCATGGTTGATGAATGCCTCGTGGCAGTGGAGCGATGCGAGCAGGTCTCTGAGATCCTCAACTATGCCAAGGCTGCGAACATGTGCATCGCCATCAGGGCGGAGATTGCAAGTCTGGCAGGGAATCACGATGAGGCCCTGGTCCTGGCAGACCGGGCCAATGCAGTGTTTCCGCAGACCCCGAATGTAAATCCTGCAACACTCGAGAGCATAGCCAGGGTCTGGCGCCGTGCCGGCCGCGTTGAGCAAGCCCTTGCGGAAATAGACAGGTTGATAGCCAGCGATCATGAGGACAGGCTGCATTTCGGACGCTACCGGCAGGAAAAGGCCCGCATCCTGATGGCCCTCGGACGTAATGATGAGGCATGGCAGGAAGTGGAGACCGCCAATGATATTTTCAGGGAGCTGGATGCCCCGCGGCGCATGATGACGGTATTGCCCCGGGAGTACTATGACCAGTACCGCCTGAGCTGATGCACGGGCTGCTACTGGTATACGATGCGACCACATCCTGATAGAATCTGACTATCGCTCAACGTCAGACAGCCCTGCTGAATAATGAGGCCCTCCGGCAGATAATGCTGAAGGGCGAGATCAAGCAGTGGTGGCTGGCCCGCAGGCTTGGGGTGGACCGCAAGACAATTACCCGCTGGCTCTCGGGAAAGACCCAGCGCATCAGCCACGACAACCTGAGGAGGCTTGCCGGAGAACTCTCCTGTCGGGAGGAGGATCTCATTGTCCAGGACAGCCTCGAGGCCCTGGGAACCAGGGAAGATCGCTGGAAGGCAGCGCGCCAGCTGCAGCACAGTAACCTGACGGAGATGGTCGGTCCCAGCTATAGCTGGGAACTGGCGGAGTCCGTGATTCGCAGTACCCTTGATCCTGCCATGCCGCCTGATCTGCAGGCCGCGCTGTACATGCAGCTTGCCTCCTGTGGAATATATACGCACAAGCATGACCTTGTGCGCAGCAGTGCGGAAATTGCCCTGCGTAAAGCCACTGAAGCGGAAGACTGGACAATGGCACACAGAGCGGAAACCATGCTGGGCAACGAGGCCCTGATGATTGGTGAACTGGACAGGGCGGTCGAAAAGTACAGCATAGCCCTCGCAAGGCGGGAACTGTTTGTCAGTAATGCGAAGCTGGCAGCGACCCTGAGCAACATGGCAATGGCGCTTACCCTGAAGGCGGAGTATCGCAAAGCTCTCTCATTGTTCGAGGAAGCTGTCCAGGTCTGGGCTGAAGCTGACCCGGTGATCAGCATGAGCACTGCCTGGTACATCAAGGCCCGTCTGCACGTTGAATTGATGATGGTTCCTGAAGCCCAGGTTGCGATCAGCCGCTGCCGGGAAATCTGCACTCGTATCGGTTTCCAGAAGAATGCCGATTTGTGCATTGCCCTCGATGCTGAGCTGGCCAGTATCGCAGGCAGACATGATGAAGCGGTCAGTCTGGCCCGGCAGGCCGCGGAAACCTTCACAGCAACGCCAAACGTGAGCCCCGAATCCCACGAAAGCATCATCCGCGTCCTGCGGAGGGCAGGGCTGACAGATGAGTCGCACAGTCTGCTGAATGAACTGATGAAGCACAACATAGATGACAAATACTCCATTGCCCGGCTGCACCTTGAAAATGCCCGGCATTTAATGCTTGCTGAAGATACGGAGGCAGCTCAATTGCAATTGAATCAGGCTAATGAGCAGTTTGCCGCCATTGGCGCACCGCTCAGGATCTCGCAGGATCTGCCAGGTGAATCCTATGTCGAATTTTCCGGCTGAACCAAACACTTGTGACATCCCTGCATGTGACCACTGGATGCATGACTGTTAAAATCATATTGAATGTCCCGTCAAACTGTCCTGCTCAACAATGAAGCACTCGCCCGCCTGATCACAGAGCGGGAAGTGAAGCAGTGGCTGCTGGCCCGGCGCCTGGGGATAGATCGCAAGACCGTCAGTCGCTGGATATCCGGACGAACCCAGCGCATCAGCAAGGACAACCTCACGAGGCTCTGTGACATCCTGGAGATTGGCGAATCCACTATTGTTGTCGGGGACAGACTGGAAGCCCTGGGAACCCGCGAGGACCGCTGGGAGGCGGCGCGCAAGCTGCATGAGCAGGACCTCATTGAGATAGTGGGACCCAGCGGGAACTGGGAGCTGGCAGAGAGTCTGGTCAAGTCCACAATCGACCCTGATATGCCGGCAGGACTGCTGTCAAAGCTTTACCTGCTGCTCGCCCGGGTCTATCACTACATGCGAAGTGCAGAGGACTTCCGGCGCTGCGCCGAAATTTCAATGCGATATGCAGAACAGGTCTCCGACGAGTACATGTACATGCAGGCCAGACTCTGCCTGGCAACATCCCTGCTGATGGTTGCCAACCTTCGTGAGTCCGCTGAGCACTACGAGGGGTGCCTGGAAACCCCTGAACTGTTCACAGCCAAGGCCTTGGCGGCATCCCTCTCCAACCTGTCCAGTGTATTCCATCAGCTTGGCGAGTATGACAAGGCTCTGGACCACTGTAACCTGGCCCTGCAGGCCTGGTCAAAATTAAGGCCCAGCATGAGCCATACCACGGCCCTGTACCTGCGCGCTCAGATCGCGATTGAGCTGAGCATGGAGCGGGAAGCGGGAGAGGCGATAGAGCAATGCATGCAGATGGCCCAAAAAATCCGCTATCAGCGGATTGCCAACCTGGCCGTGATGCTGCAGGCCGACCTGCTGAGCCTGCAGGAAAACCATGTGCAGGCCGTCAGTACCGTCGAGGAGGGCCTCGTCCTGCTAGCTGAGACGCCGCGCGTATCGCAGATCAGCATGGAGTTCGCGGCACGGGCCCTGCGTCGGGCAGGCCGGCTGGAGGAGGCCGCCCGGATTCTCGAGAACATGGATGAAAATGAAGAGCAGTTCGGTTTTGAAGTGGCCAGCGGCAATATGGAACGCGCACGCCTGGCACTGGCTCTGGACGATCAGTCATCTGCGCGGCAGCTCGCGGGGGAAGCCAGCCGGCAGTTTGCGGACATGGGCGCCAGCGGACGCTGTGTAAGCGGACTGCCCCTGGAGCACTATCGCAGGCTTGGAGATTCCTGAGTTACCATTGCGGTGTGGACTTGCGAAAACGGATCGGCCAGCTGTTCATGCTTGGCAGCGACCGGAAGACCCCTTCGGGATTTGTCGAACAGCTGACACGGATGTGTGCAGGTGGAGCCGTTCTGTTCGGTCGTGATGTCGGGGATGCTGAGCAGCTCCGGGCACTGAATGACAGCATTTCAGATAGTGTTGAACGCGCCTGTGGCATTCGGCCGTTCATTGCAGTTGACCAGGAGGGAGGGCCTGTTGCCCGGTTGCGCGGAGAGCTCTGTCCCGCGCTGCCGGCAAATGAGGACCAGGGTCTTCTGTACCTTGAATCTGGGGCAGTCTCCGCTACAGTGGAGCAAGCAGGAGTCACCGCCAGGGTCCTGCAGGATCTGCACTTCAACATGAATCTGGCACCTGTCGCTGATGTTCTCACGGTCAGCGGGAGTGAGGTAATGGCCAGCCGCTGCTATGCACCGGATCCAATTGTGGTCAGCGAACTTTCCAGTGCGTATGTCAGCAGCCTGCAATCGGCAGGACTGATTGCCACAGCCAAGCATTTCCCCGGCCATGGAGGAACAATACAGGATTCGCACCATGGCTTGCCAATCCTGGAAATCGCTCAGACAGAAATCAGGAGCAGGCATCTTCCTCCCTTCTCGCGCCTGATCCACGAAGGGGTGGCAGCGGTGATGACCGCGCACATCCAGTACAAGGCATTTGATTCAGTCCCGGCCTGTATGTCGGAAACAATTGTCAGCGACCTGCTCATTGACGAACTGGGTCATAAAGGGATCGTTATCACCGATGACATGATGATGGGGGCGGTAAGCAGTCACTGCAGTGTCCCTGACGCATGTGTCAGGTCCCTGCAGGCAGGTGTCAGCCTGCTGCTGGTCTGTTCGCATCCTGAAATACAGTGCCAGGCTCTTGAAAGGGTTCAGGATGCAGTAGAGTCAGGAGAGCTCAGCGAGGCCCGGATTGACGCTGCGCTGATGCGTAATCTGGCGGTGAAGCGACGTTTCGGAATTGCCTGAGAATTGACTTCTGTTTCCACTTCTTCAGGCAGCCTGTACTATTTTCAGGTGCTACATCCCTGTAAGAAATTCCTTGGATTGCTGTTTTGCATGACGGCAGTGCTCACCGGCCTGGAATCGGCAGCCGCCTTCAGCAGGCCACAGACCGAGTATTCCCCACGGACATACCAGTGCGTACGGGCCTATGCCAGTCCGCAGATTGACGGCCTGCCAGAGGATCCTGCCTGGCAGAATGCGGAATGGACTGCGGATTTCGTGGACATCACCGGTGACGGGGAACTGGCACCGGGATTGCGCACCCGCGTGAAAATGCTGTGGGACGATCAGGCTTTCTACATCCTTGCTGAGCTGGAGGAGCCCGACATCCAGGCCAGTCTGACGGACCGCGACAGCGTGATCTACCGCGAAAATGACTTCGAGCTGTTCATTGACCCGGATATGGACAACCACATGTACGGCGAGCTGGAGATCAACGCCCTGGGTACGGTCTGGGACCTGCTGCTAAGCCGGCCGTACCGGGATGCAGGTGAGGCCATCAACGGCTGGGACATCAGGGGCCTGCGTGCTGCCGTCAGCCTCGACGGGACTGTCAACGACCCAAGTGATGCGGATAGCAGCTGGACTGTTGAGTTGGCCCTGCCCTGGGAAAGTCTGGCTGAGATCACCAGCGGCACCGTTCCTCCCATAGCTGGTGACCGCTGGCACGTCAATTTCTCCAGGGTGCAGTACTACAGCTTTGACAACGGCGGGAGCTATGAACGGAGTTCAGGAGAGGACGGCGATCTGCTGCCGCCCGAGAACTGGGTCTGGAGCCCCCAGGGTGTGGTGGCGATGCATTGCCCGGAGATGTGGGGCATCGTTGAATTTGACGGGGGGATCGTCACACCGCAGCCCCCTGGCCTGACTTCGGAGGATTACGCCCGCCATGCCCTGATGTGCATGTACTACTGGCAGCAGGACTACCGTGCTGAGCACGGAGAGTACTCTTCGAAGAAGGTCGAGCACTGGTACGATGCCTATCCCCTGCCTGAAGTTGACAGATTCCGTGACTGGCTGCTGCAGGATGCCATCTGGGCATCCCCGGGCCAGTTCCGTTTCAGCATGTCAGATGGCAGGCATACCCTGAGCATCGATGAGACAGGGCGGATCTCGAAATTCACGGGAGCCCTGCGTCCGCTGGAAATAGGTCCGACTGCGGAAGATGCCATGGCAACGGAGGCTGACACCGAGCAGCTCACCGAGTCGCCAGAACCTGTGGAAACTGAGGAAGGTGAGCTTGTCCGCTCCAGCACCGACGGGCGCAACAATCCTCCTGAAGCCCAAGCGACTGCTGGTCAGATCAGTGGAATGGTCAATTCATCTATCCAGTAGATGTCCTCACCCTCCAGGCCACCTTCGCGGTGCAGCCTGCCATTCACGAAGATGGTCATTTCCGCAGTCAGCTTCGTAGGTGAGATGTGGTCGAAGTTGCCAGGCACGACAGAAGGTTGCAGGAATTCGGAGATTTCCGTGAATTTCAGGAAGACAGAATCCACCGGCAGCTCAAGTTCGGGAACCGGTACACCGTCGAGCTGCATCGACTGGATCCGGGCCACGACCCAGCCTTCCTGGAGATTGATGCTGTCCAGGATGTCGATCTTGGCCTGCATCTCGAAGTCCGCCTTGTTGAAGGACAGACTCCGGGTTTCCAGCCACTGGCGCCGCAGCAGGTTCGCCGTGATGCCCCAGGGATCCTGGTCAGGCTTGCCGTCCTGCATGCGCACATCATTGGCAAAGGCCGCCGGGAAGCCGATTGAAGCATCCTCCGTATTACGGCTCAGGAAGCGGTCGTCAAACTCCTGTACGAGGGGCTGACCAAGCGGTCCGTCGATACCGCTGAAGGTTGTCAGCCCGATGACCTTGAAAGCGTCAACCTTGCTGATCTCCAGGTTGATGGACAGGCTCTGGTTGGCAAGTGTTGCGCCGTGAGGCAGCATATAGACCTGTACTACCGGCTCAAGATTCCAGTAGCTGCTGATGGGTGATCCGTCAGGTGGGATGATCAGGTCTTCTGTGGACAGGTTGCGCGTCGGCAGGTAGGCCAGGGCCACCGCAACCGGGAAATTGAGCTGCAGGTCATACACGTTTGCCTGGTGGTTGTTGAGGATAGTATTGCCGATTACCGCTGAACTGGGTATTTCGCCCGGCAGGATGCGCCTCAGGGGTTCCAGCTTGTCAATGTCCAGCATCGAAATGGCGAAGCGCCCGGGACCGAATGCTCCTGAATTCCCGGATCCGTCCAGGTCGTAGAACTCTGTCGCTGCCAGCTGCATGTCAACATTCACATCGATCGTGAATTGGGAACCGGCAGTCGGCTCGGTGGAAATACCCTCGATCAGTTCGATGTCCCGGGGCACGACCTGAACATTGTCAGTGACGTTGCCGGCAAACTCGGTCTGGTACAGGTTTGGCAGGCCACTGCGGGGCGTGCTTTCCTCACGTCGCAGTGTGAATCCATCCGCGTCGGGATCCAGGATGCTGCCGTTGATGCTGACGGCATATCCTGCCACCTGACTCCTGAAATTCTGCCCGATCACGCTGATGTCAGCGATCGTCACGATGCCGTCCTGGTTGCCGTCAACCCAGAACTCCGTCAGCAGCGGAGCATCGGGGTCGGAGGTATCATAACCCTGTTCTAGGTGAAGGGCGATGCCAACCAGGTCCGAAATGTTCGCCTCGCCATTGAAGTCGTAGTCACCGCGATTGACTTCCGTCCAGCTGAGTTGATAGTTTCCGTTGCCAAGTCCGTTGGCATGCAGGTCAATCAGCCTGTTCTTCTCGCCATCAGGTGCGCTGGCAGGCCGTCTGGCCGGTGCGGCGGCCAGCCTTATGTCCACCTGGACATCCCGGGACTCCCGGTCGGATGTGGCGCAGGCACCGATGTGCAACTCTCCGTCATGTACAACGCTGAGATGGACCAGCCCAGCATCATTGCTCCAGCTCTCCTCGGCTATTGACAGGCCGTCATCCAGGGCGACCCTTGTGAATTTTCCGGATTCATCAACTCTGGCAAACGTTACCAGCAGCTGGTTGTTTTGGCGGACCACCGTAATTCCACTGCCTTCCGGATGCCAGACCAGCCCGGTCGTGCTGTCTGCCTGGTCCGACCTGCCACAGGCGCACAGAATTGTCGCCAGGCACGCCACAGGGAGGATTTTCAAAATTTCTTTCAGTTGCAAGACGTTCATGATATACCCGGCTCCAGCAGGGATGGGTTCCTGCTAACCCTGGATATCAGATCACAGAGGATCGGGATTCCAGTTTCTATGTCTTCGACACTGCAGCGTGAAAATGACAGGCGCAGGGCATTACCGTCCTGCTTGCCAGGAATGCAGTAACTTGCTGGCAGGAAATCGATGTCAACATCGTGGGCGAGCTTCAGCAGAGGCACACTCATTATATTGGGGGGCAGGTTCAGCCAGATGCTGAATCCACCGTCGGGCTTGATGTAGCGGCAGCCATCCGGCAGGTGCTTGTCAAGCGTTGCCATCATGGCCTGCCAGCGGCGCCGGTACTCACGCTGTGTCTTTCGCAGGTGCTTGTTGAAGTAGCCCTTGCTGATGAACTCATGAAGCAGCGCCTGCAGGAAGTAACTATCAGAATTGTCACTGCCGAGCTTGGCGCAGACCAGAGGCACGCTCAGGCCGGCCGGGCATGTAATCCAGCCGATGCGCAGGCCTGGCAGCAGGGACTTGCTGTAGGTACCTATGTGGATCACGTAACCGCCGGGGTCCATGGCCTTCAGCGGGGGAGGGGATTCTCCGTTATAACGCAGCTGGCGGCCCCAGTCATCCTCGATGATCGGAACCCGGTGGCGTGCGGCCAGTTTGATCAGGTGCTCACGTCTTGCCAGAGACATCGTCACGCCCGTTGGATTGTGGAAGGTGGGAATTGTGATGATGGCCTTGACCTCACCCCGGTTGAGAACCGTAGCCAGGTATTCCGTGTCCATTCCCTCCTTGTCAACGGGAATCGGCTCGATGTCGATGCGCTCTGCAACCAGGAAGTTAAGGATTCCCGTATAGCAGGGGGATTCCACGGCGACTTTCTGCCCGGGGTTCAGCAGCAGGCGCAGGATCAGGCTCATACCGCGCTGGAAACCGCCGGTGAGAATGATGTCATTCTCATTCTCCGCCATTGGCACACCGGAAAGTGCCATCTCCTTTTCGAGATGTTCCACCAGTGGCAGGAATCCCTGGGGATGGCCAAGGTCGAAGAAGTGTTCCTTGGGGGACCACAACATGTTTGAGGTGACCTGTTTGATCCTGTTGAAGGGAAACAGTGAGGGATCAGGATTACCGATGGAGAACCGGATGAAGTTCTCCCGATTGGGCGGGGGTGGAACCAGGAAGAAGTCACTGCGGAAGTGATAGGGCTCCCAGCGCATTTCGGGAAGATCACTCAACTCGCCGAACATTTCCTCACGCGTGCCGAGGTTGGCCCCTGTCGCCTTATGCGGCATGCCGGTGACGTATGTCCCACTGCCATGCCGCGATTCAATCATGTTGATGGCTTCCAGCTCCTCGTATGCAGTCTGGACAGTTGCCAGGGATACTCCGAGCTGACGCGCGAGCGCACGCACACTGGGCAGCTTGCTGCCGGCTTCCAGCAGACCATCCTCCACCAGCCTGACGATCTGCTCATGGATCTGCTGGTAAGCAGGAATACTGCTTGCTTTATCAATTTTCAGTTGCACTGTATTGCTTTGCAGTTCATCAGAGTTTGTTTATTCCATACAGTAACTTGACTGGACTGGGAATATTCTCTGATGCCCTCAGCGTAGTTCAGATCATAACATTCTTTATAAAGAAAGCCAATCCGCGTTACCCAAATGAGTAGTGTATGGTTGAAATCTATGGGAAGTGTATCTGATAAAACTCGCAAATTGTCTGTACACTTCTTACAACGGTAATTTGCTCTGCGGGGAATTCGATGTATACATATGCATCGGTAAGGAGAATGAAATGAATTTACGTGGACTGCGATGGTATTTAACGGCTGGGCTGCTCAGCATCCTGCTCCTCTCTGCCTGCGGAGGTGGAGGATCAGCCGGACTGCTTGAGCCGCCAGGCGGCAAGGGATTCAGCCTGGTCACCGACAGCAGTCCGGACGGCGGTACTGCCCAGCTGGATCTGACTGTCATTGAGGGCCGGGACAGCACGGAAGTGCAGGTGAATGCTACGGATGCCCTGGGTCTCCAGGACCTGCTGCTGCACATCAGCTACGACCCCGCGCTTTATTCCCCGCGGTCCCAGGCCGCATCTCCGCTCATGGGAGCAGTTGACAGCCTGCTGATTTTGGCGATGGACAGCGAGCCGGGTATCCTGCATTATGGCGTGGCGCATATCCGGGACAGTGGTCCCGGCTTTGAGGGCAACGGCGTGGTTGCAACACTCGTGTTCGAAAACCGGCCGTTTGATGCCACGCGCTCACAGAGCAGTCCTCCCGCGCTGGGCAATGCGGCAGCTGAAATCGACTACAACAACCTGACCGGCCAGCTCAGCTGGTTCTATGCCAATCCCGGGGACACCAACCAGGATGGCCTGGTCAACCTGGCCGACCTCGTGCCGATCGCGCGGGACTTCCAGGCCAGTGGTCCGTTTGGCATGAGTAGTCGCCAGAGTGTGGCCGACACCAACGGTGATGGTGAAGTCAATATCAGTGACGTCAGCGTGCTGGGTGCCAACTGGAACAATGACGCATTCGGTGGCTTCAACATCTACACATCCGATGTGGACGGCACACTGGGCAGCCCGGTTGGCAATGTTGGTTTCGATTCCGCCTTTGGTGACGCTTCAGCGGAGCGCCTGCGCTTCAGCTACAGCGTGCCGGCGGGACAGCGCATGTCCTTTGCCTGGGTCCAGCCTGTGGACGGCACGGGGAGTGCCGGCCTGAGCGGGGATTCAATTTTTGCGGATATCGTGATCACCGGCCCGACCGCCAGCTTCGGCAGCAAAACCAGCGGCGGCGACGGAAGCACTGATAACCCCTTCATTGTCAAGAACAGCGATGTGCTGCCATTTGCAGTCTACGACCCCGAGGATGGTGACATCACCATGGATCCGGGACTGTCCGTCTGGCTGGAACCCAGTGCAGCCGGCAGTGTGAGTGCTGGCCTGCTGAACGTGAGTGACAGCTATAACGGCGCATTCGTGATGCGTGGCAGTTACCAGAATGAATCCCTCGAACTGCTGGCCAGCAGCAAGGGCACCAGCGGTCTGGGAAGCGGCAACGGTGACGGCGCTTACTTCGGCATCGACGGTTGTCTGGATCTGCGGCTGGACCATCCTGATCTGGCCGGTCATGGCACTATCTGGGATCCCTTCAAAGTGACGACGGCAGGTGAAACCCTGGACTTCAGCGTCTGGCACTGCGATCTCGGTGAAGTCACTGACAGTGAACATCTCGCCTGGGGCTGGCAGCCTGAGAATGCCGGTGAGTTCAACTGGGACCTGAAGAGCTACACCTTCTTCCATCAGTTCACAGGACTGTGGGTGATCGAGGTGCAGTGGGAACAGGAAGGCGCAGTGGCCTCTGACCATCTCTACTTCCTGATTGACCCACAGGGCGGCGGGCATGAAGCGGAGCTGGAGCTCAAGGTGCTGGACGGTATCGAGGACGGAGCCGGTCTGCCGGACAATCCGTACATCATCTGCAATACGACACATGAGGTCGGGCTCAAAGCATGGCACAGTGAACTTGGCGACGTGACGACAAGCGAGCACCTGATCTGGCACCTCAACCCTGAGAATGCCGGTGTGATCCATCCTGAGTGGCACCAGATGAACATTGCCGAAGGATTCCTCGGGACGTTCTACATCGAAATCGTCTGGGAGACCGCTGAGCAGCGCCTGGTTGACAAGAAGTATTTCAAGGTCCAGGAATGCGAGACCGGCGGTGAGGTATTCGAGATCAAGGTCTTCGAGGGCATCTCCGGGGGTCTGGGCACGCAGGAACATCCGTATGAGGTCTGCGTGAACGAGGTCTGGGAATTCGGCATCAAGGCCTGGCACAATGAATTCGGCGATGTGACGCAGCATGAGGGTACGACCTGGAGCTGGTCCCCCGAGAGTGCCGGCCAGTTGCATCCTGAGTGGCACCAGTTCAACATGGCGGAAGGCTTCCTTGGCAACTTCAGCATCCATGCCGTGCATGTGCGTGAGGGCGGCGCCTGGGAAGATACGAAATACTTCAAGGCTCTTGAGTGTGGAGGCAATGAAGCGTATGTAGAGATCAAGGTCACGGGCGGAGTCGAGGAGGGTGACGGCAGTGCCGAGCATCCCTTCGTGATCTGCAGTGACACGCATGAGATCGGCGTCAAGGGCTGGCACAGCATCCTGGAGGACATCACCCAGAGTGAGCACACTACCTGGATCGTGGATTCGCCTTCCGCGGGGGTGATGCACCCTGAGTGGCACCAGTTCAACGTCAGCCAGGAATTCCTTGGCAGTTTCGTGATCAAGCTGATCTACGAGGCCGAGGGTATGCTGCTTGATGACCTGAAACATTTCGTGGTGGTGGAATGCACAGAGGAAGCCTTCCTCACGCTGGAAACTGACCTCGTGCCTGAGGGAGGCGAGGGAACCCAGGAATTGCCATTCAAGTTCTGCCAGGGAGCAGTCGCAGAGATCTTCTTTGACGTGATCCACAGTGAGCTCGGCCTGATCACATATGATCCGCACCTTAGCTGGGCCACGGAGCCGCTGGCAGCCGGTGAGTTCCGTCCGGACTTCTCAGACTTCGTTGTCAACCAGGGATTCCTCGGCAACTTCCATGTGACCTGCACGTACACGACCGAGACGCAGACCCTAAGCAAGACACTGTGGTTCAAGCAGATCGAATGCGAGCTGCCAACTGAGCTCGTGCTGATCGTTACCAACCCACCGGAGCTGGGAGACGGCACTGAGGGCAATCCCTATGTGTACCCGCAGAATCCGATTGAGATCGGTCTGAAGTTCATGCATCCTGAGCTCGGTGACATTACCGACAACGAGAACGTCATCTGGAACTGGAATCCCGAGAGCGCCGGTGAATTCCGTCCCCAGTGGAATGACTTCCGCGTGGCGGATGCCTTCACGGGAGGCTTCTGGATCTCAGCGGGCTGGCCCACGGAGAGCGGAACTGAGACACGTTACGTCCATATCGTGATTGGCAACGGGATCTGATCAGCCGACGGACATGATTGACATGAGGCGCTCCTGCGGGAGCGCCTTTTTTACGCCACCCTGCCTGGCCTCTGCGATTTATTCGAGGGTTTCCAGCCAGGTGGCGAGGATTTCATTGCCGGCCAGCCGGGCCAGCCGCGGGGGACTGTAGCCTCTTGCATCCAGCGTGGTGCCGGGGCTGCCGGCTTCCACCAAGCGGCTTGCCAGCTGGATGGATCCTTGAGGGGCGAGGTGGTGCAGCATGCCGCGCCCCAGGGAATCGAATGCTGTGACATCCGCGCCGGCTTCCAGTAACCTGCGCGTGTTGGCCTCACCATAGAAACTGCTGTACCCGATGGCATGCATCAGGGCAGTCATGCCCATGTCATCACGTGCCTCAAGATCAGCCCCTGCTTCGATCAAACGCTCCATGAGGACAAAACTGCCACCCTGGGCGGCATACATCAGTGCAGTCAGCCCATCTGGTCCGCGGGAGGAGACATCCGCCCCCGCTTCCAGCAGCTGGATGGCTGCCGATTCATTGCCGTTGCTGGCCGCGCGCAGCAGGGTGCTGCCGAACCAGAAGTCCACTGCGTCCGGGTCAGCACCTGCAGCCAGCAGGCTGCCCAGTATGCCATCCGCGTATAGTTGGCAACGCGACAGGGCGGTGCACCCCTCACTGTCCAGCGCAGTGACATCTGCACCGGCATCCAGCAGCAGCTGCACTGTGGAGGAGTGGCCGGACATGGCAGCATAGTGCAGTGCCGTCCAGCCGCAGTCATCGGTCCCATTCGCGTCCTCTTCCGCCTCCAGTGCCATGCGCAGTATCTGGTCCTCACCCTGAGCGGCGGTGTAGTGGAAGGGGTGCATCGTGAATCCATCCATCCCGCCAGCTTCCTCCAGGAGCGCGGCAATGTCCATCCGGCCTGAAGCCTGTGCCCTGTCCAGTGCAGTCCGGGCCAAGTAGTCGGCGGCATTGACATCCGCTCCCGCAGCCAGCAGGACGCGGATCACGGGCTCCAGGCCCCGGTCAGCAGCGCTGATCAGTGGAGTTTCCCCGAAGGCTCCGCGCAGTTCCAGACTGGCGTCATTGTCAATCAGCAGCTGGGCCATCGTTGCGGACTCCACCGTGTGGAGATTACCGTAGCCCCAGCTGTTCAGCACGTCCGGATCCGCTCCCGCCGCCAGCAGCAGCTGTGTGTTCTCAAAACTGCTGCCAAAGAGCGGGGTCTGGCGGGCGAAGTCGTCAGAGGGATCAGGGTCCGCGCCAGCTGCCAGCAACAGGGAGGTGCAGTCCGGACTGGTATTGCAGAGATGCAGGGGACTGACATGATTGATCAGGGTGGGCAGGGCCGGGTCCAGCCCGCGCTCCAGCAGTAGGGCAACGAGCTGGCTGTTACCGGCGTCGGCAGCGAGGTGCATGCAGCTGATGCCGGCGTCCCATTCCTCGGTTCCGAGCATCGCCTGCATCCCGCTGCGCAGCTGCTCCGGGTCATCCTGCAGGACGCCATCGCTGAGCCATTGCCAGTCACCGCGGAACAGGCGCCGGGAGTCGGCTTTGTTCTCCAGCAGCATCCGGACCATCTCCACGTCCCCGAACTGACAGGCGGCATGCAGTACCGAGAATCCACCGAGCGCGCTGGCATTGATGTCAGCTCCATTGTCAAGCAGTATCCTTACCGGTGCAGGGTTGCCCATTGATGCTGCATAGTGCAGGGGAGTCAGACCGGCACCATCTGCAGAATTGACCATCTCCGGACTGAGCGGTGAGTTGTCATCCAGCTGACCGGAGATCACTTCGAGGTGCACAACATTCCAGCCGGTGCCGGTCCAGCGTTGCAGATCAGGGGAAGCAGCACCGGGCTCAGGAAAGGGGGCGACACTGACCCTGCCAGGGGCGGAGATCTCTCCGCTGGGCTCATCTTGTGACAGTGCAGGGCTGCCTGCCAGAATCAAGGCGGATAGGCAGGACAACAGACACAGCGTTTTGCGAATCATTGCTCAAGTCTACAATGCGCAGGAGATGCCATCACGAAGAGGTGGCGGTGTCCGTTGCTCCCTTCTCCGCTGCAACATGAGACATTTCAGCGAGCTGCCTGCTCCATTCACTGAATTCCCGGATGATTTCCAGCCAGTCCGGGCTGGTCTCCTCAAAGTTGCCGTGATTGCCACCGGGGACTGTGATCAGTCTCGCATCTGTGCCCGCATGCTGCAAAGCACTTAGCAGACTGGAGCTCTGGGCATATGGCACAAGGGCATCCGCATCGCCATGGACAAGCAGAACAGCAACATCATGTGCATCCACGTAATGGACCGGCGAGGCATCCCTGGCAAGACTGTCCGGTTCCCGTGGATCCGCGCCCAGCAGGTTGACAATCATGTAGCGGATGTTGTGGGAGTCCCAATCTGTGGCCTGCAGGTCGGTTGGTCCGAACATGGAAAAAGCACCGATTATCCTGTAACCCCGCCATGCCGCCTGGTCAAGTCCGGCTATCAGGGCCAGATGACCTCCCGCACTGGCGCCTGACACCACGATGCGCTGCGGATCTGCATTCAGCTCCTCAGCATGCTCGCTGATCCATTCCAGGCAGGTGTGAATGTCATCGATCTGGCCCGGCCAGCTGGTCTGACCGGACAGGCGGTAGTTCACACTTACCCCGATCCATCCCTCAAGCACTGGATTCCTGAGGAAACCTGCCCCATCAGCCTTATCACCGCCTTGCCAGCCCCCACCGTGGATGTACAGGCAGACAGGTCGGGCCAGGCCATCGTTTACCGCTGGCAGGTAAAGGTCAAGGGCCAGATCAATTCCGTCCTGCTGGTCAAATTGTATATTGACACGGGTCTCAATCGCGATCGAAGTTGATTCCTGGGCCTCCACTGAGGCAAGTAAAGACAGATTCGCAAGCAGCACAAAGGTTGCGAAAGTCAGGCTGCATGTTACTCTCCTCATAGGTTTAGCTTACACCAGCGGTTCCCCTGGAAGGTCATGAAAATGGAAGTCTTAGAAATTCATTCTCATTGACGCCTGTCTGGTGAGTGTCTATGCTGAATTGGTTCCCATGTTGGAATTCCCTTGATTGAGTGTTTAGTATTGAAAAATCAAGGGGATAAGAAGTGGTTTGCAAAAATTCTGCACGCCGCTTATTGGGATAAATGAGGAGAAGGTTCATGGCTGGGATTACTGGCTTCTTCCGAACATCCAGGGATTTCCTTGGACACGTGCGCACGCTCTCCATTCTGGCGATAGTGCTTTTTGTATTTCTGGGTGTGGAAGCCCAGGCTGCTATATACGTCAAATACGAAGGCGTAGAAGGTGAATGCAGACCTGGAGCGTCAATGACGCTTAACTTCTCCCAGGAGGATCTTGGCGAAGTGCAGGAAGTGCGCTTTGAACCGGATCTCCTCAGGGTCGAGGAATTCAGCTTGGATCGAGACGGTTTGCATGTGATGTGCGTGCTGTCTCCGGATGCACCCACGGGTGAGGTGGAACTCCAGTGTACCTGCGTCCATCTGCTTGCTGATACAGGCGAGGAGGAGGAAATCAGCTGCCAGGTTGTGCTGCAGGTTGTTGGCCAGCCAAGCCTCGATGAGTTATCTCCACGTTCACTAGTAATTGACAATGAATCTGATCCGGTGAACATCCAGATCAGGGGTGCTCGCCTCTCTCCGGATTTCGGTGGTGAGTGCACATTTGTTGCCCGCTGCCTGGTTGATGGCGTGGACAACGACTGTGATGGTGTGGATGAAGACTGCGACGATTCAGTCATGAGTCTGTCCGTCAGCCCTCCCAACGGCAGCTGGGCCGGAGCCTCGAATCTCCATATTGAAGTGCTGCATCCCAGCGGAGTGCAGATCAGTGGAGACATCAAACTTGATACAAGCGGCCTCGCCGATCTCGGCGGGGTTTCCGTGCAGACGGGCGATGCGACGGCTGATGCCGCCATTGACCTCGGAGCCCAGGGCTTTACACATGGAGTCAGTTGTCCCTTTAGCTGCGGAAATGATGCTCCCAAGGTCGAACTTCTCGGGCATGAAGTGGCACACGTGCTGCAGGGCAGGAATGGAGTTGAGCTGCGCAGTGCTGGCAATGGTCAGTGGATCGCGCACTTGACCTGTCCCGTCACCGGGAATGATGGCTCCATGGAGCCGAGTGCAGACGGTACAGTCCAGCTCTCCATAGATGGAGAAGTTTTTGACTTTGAATATGAAGTGGACCTGATCTGGCCTGCGACCGTTGTCAGTTCACTCGAGATGACAGATGTAGCCGGCTCTCTGGCTGTTCTGCCCAGCGGCAAGCCTGCCCCGGGTGATGCGGAAATCACACTCAAGGGTGAATTCAGCGGCAGCTTCTTCACGGCGGACAGTTTCAGCTCCGCCACTTTCCGTGTGCTGGAGGGCCAGACCGAACTGGAAGTTGTCAGCAGCGAGGTCAGCGTTTCCGATGAGTCCAGCGCTGTCTGCACAGTGGTTGTCCGCGGCTGGGATCCGACGCAGAAGCGCAAGGTCAGCGGTGCCGATGATCTCGGCGATGAGCTGGAACTGAGTGTGATGTGCGTCATTGAAGGGCAGCGCCTGAGTTCCAGCATCGGCTGTCCGATAGAGGTTGTCAAGCCGCAGATGCGTGCCTTGAAAGTAGTGATCAATCCGCTCAAGGACGGTGTCAGTTGCGTTTCCGGTCCGGACGGTTTTGACTGGGATGAAAGCAGCGTGGAGTGCCCGATCCTCGTCGGTCGCGACTTTGCCCAGGAGGGTACCCCGGTCAGCGTGGAGTGCGTGGTCTCACCCGAGATGAAGGGCAGTCCGCTGGCTGGCCAGGAAGTCGACTGTGAAGCCGGCGATGTGGAGCTCGAGAAGAAGCAGCTCATGTCAGCTCTCTCACTAGACTTCAGTTCTCTTGAACTGCCTGCAGGAGATGAACTCGCCAGCCTGCGCAGCATCCCCGTGCTGCTGCACATTGTTATCGGTGATGCCGAGACAGAAGTCGCACTTGATGTCCCGCTGAAAATTGAAATTGAAACAATGGAATGGACACTCAGCAGCCTGCTGCTGCCTGCGGTGCAAAGTGTCCGTGCCGCCGAGACGAGTGCCTTCGCGTTGGATATCCAGTTCAGTGGTGAAAACCTCACCGATGAGCTCATGCAGAGTATCACCGTTGAAGACCTTGTGATAGACGAACGCGAAATGACGACAGGTGCTGACTGGGATTACCGACTCAGTTCCAGCGCTGATGGATATACCGGCCATGTGACTGTGCTGAAAATTGCAGCTGGTGGCGGTGGAGATACCACCGACTGGTGGCTGGAGACATGCGGTGGTGAGCGCAAGAGTGAATTCACGGTGCGTTGCGTCGTGACGGATGCCAATGGTGACACCCAGGACCTCCAGTGCACAGTTCCGATTGAATGGCCCGAGCAGTTGCCTGTGATTACTTCAGTGGTGATCTCTGATGTTTCCAGCCTGACAGATCCCTCCGGCGGAACAGTCAACTTCATGGTTGAAGTTACCGGAGAGAACCTCGATCGCCTGCCTGAGGGCAGCGAGGAGTTCGAAGTAGAGTTCGACCTTTCAGAGATTGAGGTCGGCAGCACCAGCTTCCGGCCTGAGAGAATGACCCCGAAGTCCCGCATCTATGGAGTGCAGACCGCAGTCCTGATCAGCCCGGAGGGAGAAGAGATCTTCACCGATGAGACCGGCCGGTACAGGTTGAGTTTCAACTTCGACGCCAGTCTCTCGGCAGTCTTTGAACCCAATGGCGAACCGGTTGTGACGGACTTCCAGGTGCCGGTTGAGCTGCCGGAAGACAGCCGGACTGTCCAGACGGAAATGCTCAGTCTCTCGCTGACAAGTGCCCAGCCAATCCAGGTCGGTGAAGACGGCATCCTGTCCATTGACTTCGAAATGGAAGTTGAGGGATTCAGCGATGATCTCTATAACTCCTTAGAATGGTATCCGGATTGTGACAGCGACGGCCTCTATGATCTAGGTGAATTTCGTGTTACCTACCAGACCTATCAGCCCGGCCGGCCCATTTATGGCAACATCACCTTTGAGGGTCAGCTCTCTGAAGATGGCAGGAAGGGCATAAACGCCGTCAAGGTCAAACTGGCCTGCAGACTGGCCGGCAGCGACGGAACCACCGAAGTCAGCACGGAGTTCGATGCTTCGGTGGAAAGCAGTCCGCCTGTCATCAGCGGAGTAGTCATTGATTGTCCTGATGAACTGCAGTTTGAAGACGACTTCACGGCTGAGTGCCCGATGTCTCTGGCGCTGGAAGTGGAGAACTTCACCGAGGAGATGCTTGGCAGCCTCTCCGTGGATGTCAGCTGCGATGTGGCTGGTGCCACATGCCGCTGGACGGCTGGCACCCCGCAGTTCCCCAGCTCTGGCCAGGTGTACAGTGGCGAGCTGATAGTGGGCGGAACCCTCAGCGTCGAGTGCCCTGAAGAGGTATTTGCGAAGAGCAGTAGTGACGGCCTGATAGCCCATCTCGTTGCCGTGGTTATCATCACTGGCTATGAAACCGGAGGATCACCAGAAAGTGAATTCGGTCCAATCCGCTGGATGGCGCCTGAGTCAATGAGCCGTGGTGGCGGTGGTGGTGCCGGCAAGGCGGTCTTCAAAGAGTTGACATTCAGTAGTGCCACTCCCCTTGAACCAATTGACGATGGCAGCACCACACTCACCCTTGTCATTACAGGTGAAAACCTCGACATGCTGCGCCGCAGCGGTGACACCTGGCTGGATGAAGATGGTGATGTATTCATAGCCGCCGACCTGTTCAGCTTCAGTCTCGATGGTGAGGCCCGCGGCAAGGTGAGCAAGGTCGAATCATTCAACATCAAGCAGAGCATGACTACAGAAGCCGAACTGGTGCTCTC
>JAHEFU010000118.1 GCA_024645305.1 Planctomycetales bacterium | reverse complement strand
TCCAGAAGGAGGCATAAACGCTGCCGGGTGTGACCTGCCCGAAGCCACCGAGGGCGTAGATGCCCCAGGCCTGTTCGCCATTATTGAGTTCCAGGGTGCTGCCGACTTCCTCGGCCGTATCACTTTTCTCATGCCAGTCGCGGCCCTGCAGGATCACGCTGTCGTCGCTTACGCTGCGCGACAGGTTGTCAAGTCCAGCCGGGAAGGCGGGCAGTGCCTCGGCGGGCAGCTCCGGGCCGCCGTCATCGACAGCGAACAGCTGCTCCGGCGCTTCAATTCCCGGCTCCCCGGGCAGCGGGCCGCCGGGGCGACCGCAGCTGGCCAGTGCCAGCGTCACTGCCAGCAGCAGGATGTACCTGACTCCCATATTAACCTCCCTTAGGGCAACACCTCGGCCGCTGCCGAACCGTGCTGCTCATCGAAGCACTCCGCCCGTGGAGCTGCTGGCCTGTCCCCGTCCCATTCCAGGTTACTCCTAGAGCTGGTCGAAAGGCGGAATCACACCCTTCACACAGTAGATCATGTCCTCGTCAATGTCCTCCACGAGGAAATAGGGTTCGTCGGCAACCACCACGAGTTCGGCGGTCGATGCCGCATTGAGGGGCAGCAGCATCACCTGCTGGAACCACTGGCTGCCGTCATACACGGAGGCATACCAGTCATTTGTATTGTTCAGGTAAACGCAGATCAGCCCGTTGCGGAAGGCCTCGAGCCGGGCATTGTTGCCGTATCCGCTGGCATTGCCGGGTGAAACGGCAATGTCCTCGAGGTCCCAGCTGCTGCCATTCTGGCGCAGCAGGTAGAGGTCGTCACCGTTGGAATCGTAGCTGGGGCTGATCCAGCCGCCGGGTGTCATCAGCAGGTCCGCGTCCAGGCCGTTGTTGGAGCCCATGTTGTCACTGATCTGCACAGGGGCAAAGGGTGCCGGGCCCTGACCGAAGAGCAGCTCGTGGATCTCGTAGTCAAAGTAGAGGAACTCCAGGGTGTTGCCATTGGTCTCCAGCTCCAGCTCCACCGGGAAGGCGCCGTCGCCCAGGGGCCGGACGTCCGCACGTGTCCAGCCGCCGCCGCCGACCGGCCGGCTGTGCATATAGGTCATCTTCGCGTAGAAGTCCTTGTGGATGATGTTGTAGGAATCATCCGTGATGGCACAGTCGCCGTAATGCCCGGCGCTGGGCACATCAAACTGGCCGACCTTCGTGCCGTCCGCCACGAACTCCTTGGTCCAGCCACCCGTGGGGCTGCCGAATGAAGCAAACAGATCCTGGTTGATGTTGTCATAGGCCGAGATGAGGAAGTTGCCACCGCGCTCATCCAGATCCAGGTAGTTCTGGAAGTTCTCCGTATCGGCGTCCAGTCCGCAGCCGCCGGTGGTCCAGCTGGCGCCGAGCCCCTGGGAGAAGCTCACGCTGCCCGTCGGACTTCCGGTGCCGCTGTCCGCTTCCAGCCAGATGGCAGTGATCTGGCTGCCGGTTGCCAGCGCCCTGATCGGTTCCCTGCCGGCAGACACGGGATTGGCCTCCGTCCAGTTCCAGTATTCACCGGTCAGGGCCGGCAGGTCATCAGTCATCCTGCCGCGGGCATTGTTGAGGCTGGCCCCGCAGATGCGGTAGTAGTACAGCTTGCTTTCCTGCAGGCCCGTAAACAGGGCGGTGCGGGCCCAGGGCTGGGAACGGTACTTGATTTCAATCAGGGGTTCGAGGTTGAAGTCCTTCTCAGGCTTCATATAAACGTAGAATCCGTTGGCCGGTTCGGGACCGAGCAGATCCGTGTCCCACTCCCAGCCGATTGTCACAGATGTCGGGGTGGATTCAATCACGCTGGGGTTCATCGGGGCAGGCATGTCGATCAGGGGAGCGAAAATGTCAATGAACTCGCTCGCATCCGACTCAGAGGCCCCGACGGCCGTGACGTGGAAGTAGTAGATGATGCCCTTGAGCACCGGCGCATAGTCAAAGTCCTCACCAATGATCGGGTCCGCGTTCACCTTGATCGGCTCACGCAGGTCCGAGTAACGTGAGAAGTACAGGTTGTAACTGTCAGCGCCCGGTACGGGATCCCACTGCAGGCCGATGTTCTCCGGTGTCTGTTCATCACTGCGCAGGTTCTGGGGCGGGGTGATGGTCACTTCGCCGACGCGGAAGAATGTCACCTTCTGCAGGTCAATCGTGGCTGGTCCGGTACGCAGCAGGGCGATGTGCACATTGCCGGCCGGCGAGGCATAGTCCGCAGGCACGACCGGGTTGAATGTCCAGGCCCCGTTGCCTTCCGTGGAGTACCACTCCCAGCGATCCTTTGCATAGTTGGCCATGCCGATGTACAGGATTGTGCCCTCACCCACCAGCTTGTTGTAATCCACCTTGATGGAGCCCAGCTCAACCGTATTGAAGCTGCTGAGGCTGTAGATCGCCCAGGGCGCGGTGCCGCCATTGAGTTTGCAGACCGTGGAAACCGCATGTGCTCCGCCACCGGCAGCACTGAATTCGCTGCCCAGCAGTTCAATCGAGTCATCACTGGCGCTGCGTTGCGGCCCGGCCGCGGGTGGCCAGGTGAGCTCGGCAGGCAACAGTGCATCCGGGACTACAGTTGTGGTGCCGTCAAATGGGTCACTGGTTGGACCACAGGCACAAAGCAGCAGGGACAGCGTGGCAAGTGCGGCAATGCGGTAATCGAGAAGCAGCTTCAGCATCTATCTTCCTTTGAATTCTGTCGTGTTATAATTTCTGCCCCAATGGGGAATCGTCTAACGGTAGGACGCCTGACTCTGGATCAGGTAATCTAGGTTCGAATCCTAGTTCCCCAACCATATAAACCCCACAGGGTTTTCAGCACGGCACTAGTACTCTCTCATCAGCCGGCCCAGCTGATCTACACCATCTATTAAACCACAAAAGACCTGCTGATACCACGGCACACTTCACGGCAGAGTTGGACATATCAGTTAGTCAATCTATACAAACTTTATCAACAGTGATATAACATTGTTATGAAATCGACAGACAGTCGCACCGCGAAGGACCGGCGCAGACGTGAACTGCTGGCGGCGGCAGTCCTGATGATTGAGGAAGCGGGATTCCAGGGCCTGTCCCTGCGCAAGCTGGCGCTGAAGGTTGATTCCACGACCCAGTTGATCTACACCCTGTTCGGCGGCAAGCTCGGACTGTTTCAGGAGCTGTACCGCGACGGCTACAGGATCATGACCGAGATGTTCCAGGCGGCCCCCAAGTCCCGCAACAGCCTGATGAACCTCAGTACCCTGTGCTGGAAGTACCGGGAGTTTGCCCTGAACCATCCTGTGCTGTTCGCCCTGATGTTCAGCCGCCCCGTGCCGGAATTCACACCGCCGGATGTCGGCCTGCTCAGGCAGCAGGAGCCGCTGCGCATCATGCACGAAGCGATCCGTCAGGCCCAGCAGGAAGGCATGTTCCAGGGGATCTCCTCGCAGCATGCGGTCGAACAGCTACTGATCACCGTGCACGGAGCGGTGAAGCTGGAGCTCGGCGGGTTCTACGGCGACCAGATGGAGGCCAGCGAGAGTTTCGGACGGGCCCTGCGGATAGTCGCCAACGGCATGAGTGCCCAGAGCCCGGGTACGGCGCGGCGGGGTAAGGACTGACCTGGAGTGTTCTTTGAAACTGGCTGGAAACTGTGCACCATTGTCCGCCGGATTCCACCATGCAATCTCAGTATCGCAGGAATGCCGGCAGTGCTGTGGCAAAGGCATTATTCCATCAATCTGATCTGCAACATCGACGGGCCGAGCTCCAAGGAGAGGAAGCCCTGAGGCAGGCACGGGCATTCCTGCGAATTCCTGACCGGCGGGATAGAATATCCCTGTGAGCAATTCCACAAACCTCCTTCCTGCTCCCGCCGCGATCCTGGCCGGGCTGTGTATCCTCCTGCTGGCAGCTTGCGCCGGAAGCGGCCAGCTGCCCGCAGTCGAACCGCAGTTCGGCCTGCGAGTACTGGAGACGGTGCTGGATGAGCCGGGAACCATGCAGCGAATGGGCCTGCGCCAGCAGTCCGTGGCCGGGGGGATCCGGCTGGAACTGTATGTGGAGGACGCCCGGCAACTGCAGGCCCTGGCCGTGGAGATCAGCTACGATGCTGACAACTGGCATCTGCAGGAAGCGGAATCCAGAGGCCTGCTGGGCGATTCCACGGAACTGCTGGCACATACGCTGGACATTGAAGCGGGCCTGCTGGCCCATGGCGAGGTGCAGCTTGTGGGAACGGGAGCCCGGCCCTTCACGGGTGATGGAAGCGTTGCCAGTTTCCTGTTCGCGGCGGGACCCGCCGGGAGCCTGCGGCAGGCCAGAGCCCTCAATCCGGCAGCCCCCGCTGCCAGCTGGGACGAGGGAAGCTGGAGCCTGAGATGGCCCTATGGCAACACCGGGGACTATGACCAGAACAGTGAGGTCAACATCGCGGACCTGACCCCGATCGGGATCCACTTCGGGGCTGCCGTGAATGATCCCGCCTCTGCCCAGGCCATGATTGACGGGGATGGCAACGGGGAAATCAACATTGCCGACATCACACCGATCGGCGTCAACTATGGCAACTCGCTGACTGGCTACCGGATCTGGGAGCTGGCCAGCCCGCCGGACTGGCTCGGCACTGCGGACACCCCGCCCCTGGCCGAAGTGGCCTTCGCCGACGCCAGCGGCAGTCCCTCGCTGGACCGGCTGCAGTTTGCCTGGCAGTATCCCGCGGATCCGGGTTACCGCTGGCTGCGAGTGGCGGCATACAGCGGCGATGAGACCGGGGAACCGACAGACATCATATTCACCTATCCCTCCCTGCAGCCCCTGCTGTCCCTTGCAGACGCCACCGGCATCTCGGGCAGCGGCAGTGCGGCGGATCCTTTTTACCTGGAAGCAGCCAGCAACACTGAGCTGCATCTGGAACTGCAGGACAGCACGGATGTCAGCCTGGATGCGCTGAGCAGCTACCAGCTCAGCGGCCCCGCCGGCGCAGTGCTGAATGCCAATGTGATTGAACTGGATGCCGCCGCCGCGGGGGACTATCTGGTCAACGCAACCCATGACGGTGTGCCCTCAGACCCCTGGGGGCTGTACTTCCATGTGAATGAGCCGCCCGTGGCGGTGCTGACAGCCGACCCGTCCAGCGGGCATGTACCCTTCACGATTGAGCTGGATGCCAGCCAGAGCGAGGACCCGGACGGTGAGATCGTGCTCGTGGAGTGGGATTTTGACAACGATGGAACGTATGAGCGGGAAACCGGCACGGAGCTGACGACCTTGCGGCGCTATGAAAGCGAGGGGGACTTCGAGGCGGTGGTCCGCCTGACGGATGACCGTGGCGCCATGGCCGTGAGTGCTCCCCTGGCAATCAGCGTGCTGCCCCCCAACCTGCCGCCGGTCCCCGTGGTCAGCGCGGATCCGACCAGTGGCAACACACCGCTGCTGGTCAGCTTTGATGCGACGGCCAGCCAGGATCCGGACGGGACGATCGTCTCCCTCGACTGGGACTTTGACAACGACGGTACATATGAACTGCAGGACAGCTCCGACTATGAACCCCAGCACACTTATGTGACTCCCGGGATATATGAGGTCGTGCTGCGCCTGCGTGATGACGACGGGGCGGTGGCCTTCTCCAGTCCGCAGCTGATCAACGTCGGTGGCAACTTCCCGCCCGTGGCTGTATTGCGCGCCGTGCCCAATGCCGGCCCGTCTCCACTCATGGTGCTGCTGGACGCCACGGAGTCCACGGATCCTGACGGGGAGATCGTACTCGTGGAATGGGACTTCGGCGGGGATGGTGAATTCGACCAGAGTGGTACGCAGCTGACGGTTAACCGCAGCTACACCGGAGATGGTGTGTTCCACCCCGTGGTGCGCCTGACGGACAACAACGGTGGTGTCAGCAAGTCTTCCCCGGCTACGGTGACGGTCGGTGTGCAGGCCGGGTCGCCACCCCTGGCCCTGCTCAGCGCGGATCCGCAGTTCGGACCGGCACCGCTGCTGGTCAGCCTGGACGGCAGCGGCAGCACTGACCCCGACAATGACATCGTGCTGGCGGAGTTCGACTTCGAGAATGACGGCAGCTGGGATGCCCAGGACACTGACGATTTCGTGGTTACACATGAGTATCCGAACGACGGAGTATATGAGGTACTGCTGCGGATCACTGACAGCTACGGCCACCGCGATACAAGTAGCGTGCTGCTCATCACTGTCAGCAGCGGCACCCCGCCGACGGCCTTTTACCAGGCAGCCAGCCTGTCCGGCAATGCACCCTTCGACGTGGTCGTGGATGCCTCCGGCAGTACTGACCCGGACGGAGCGATCGCGCTGTATGAGTGGGATGCCGATGGCGACGGGATCTTTGAGTTCTCCACGACGCAGAGTTCCGCCCAGTTCAGCCTGATTGATCCGGGTATCCAGGAGATCAGCCTGCGTGTGGTGGACGGTGACGGGATGACGGACAGCTTCAGCAGGGAATTCAATGTGGGATTCCCCAGCCTGGGATGGAACGACTGGAGCACCGGCATCGTTAATCCCCAGCATGCGTACTTTGCGGCCGTGGGCGGCAGGCCCGCCGTGGCCTGGCAGTCCAGCCCGGGCGACATCTACTTCAAGCGCAGCGCCGACACCGATGGCCACAGCTGGCCGGTGGGCGGCAGCCTGGTTGATGCCGACCTGACGGACTATCCGGGTGGCAGTATCCGCCTGCTGGATTTCAAGGTCAGTGGCGGCGCACCGCTGCTCCTATCCCTGAAGGGTGGCGATGCCCAGGTGGACCATGACATGTTCGTGTCCCGCGGCCTCAATTCTGACGGCAGTGCCTTTGCGCCAGCGCTGAAGATCATCTCCGGTCCGGTATTCCGCCCCGACAGGGATAACCAGGGGGTTTTCCTGCTGGCCAGCTTCAATGGCCTGCCGGCCATCTGTTATGGGTCGGACCAGAGCGGCGGCTGGCATCACATCCGGGCACTGGACAGCCAGGGTACAAGCTGGCCTGCAGCCCCGCAGGGCATCAGTGGCTCCAAGGCTTCGGTTCAGCCCTTTGGCAGCCTGCTGCAGGATCCGGCGGGGGGAGCGCAGCTGTTCTACTTCAGTGACAGCAGCCTGCAGACCAACCGGGATGCGGACGGGAATGGAGCGAACTGGAGTTTCCGGGAGGATCTCTTCAGCCAGGCCGATATTGTCCGCGTGCAGGCCATCAGCAGTTCGGACAGCGTCGTGCTGCTTTATACGGTGAACAGCGAGCCGGGAACCTACACCTGCTATGCCAGCCATGCAGTCTCCCCGGGATTCGACAGCTGGTCGGTGCCGCTGCAGGTCTGTGAACTGAGCAGCGGCCAGGCAGATGCCCAGCTGCTGGTCGATAACGGCAAGCCGGTGCTGCTGGTGAGTGGCAACCCGGGGAGTTCAGGCGGTGTGCACTACCTGCGCAGCCACAATGCCCAGGGCAGCCACTGGAGCGGGACACTCAGGATCAGCAGCCAGAGTGCGGGCGAGCTGCGGGGGGCGGATATCGTAAATGGCAGGTTGACAGCTATCCACCTGAGGAGCAATGGCAGCCTGAGACTCCTGACCCGGGAATGAAAATTAGCTAGCAGTTACAGGAACAATTTTGGGCTGCACTGGTCAAGAGTTGTATAGCTCCTAGCACTTGGAAACAAAAGTGATACCTTATATGTATATATAACTGATAGCACATATCCTGAATATTTATTCAAAATTTGAATTTTCGACGAATTCACCCTAGAATCTCAACGGGGTGCAAAACCTTGTGTGCCCCTTGTGAATAATCCCCGCTATCCCATTTGCGCGGATTTTCACGCCCATATACTGGAGGAAGACATGCAGAAGATAAATGTGATTATTGCCATCATTGCCCTGGTGGCTCTTTGTTCCTGTTCCGGCCAGGGCAGCAATGACATGCTCGCCCAGAAGAATATGTCTACGCCGACAACCATCGTTGATGGCTGGAACGCCAACTGTGGGTTGTACAACTTCGGCTTCGCTTATGAGGAATTCACCCTCGGACAGCTTTACAAGGGCAGCAATTTCGATGTGGACATGGATGGCATGGAAGCAGCGATCGCCGCCTACTACGGCATTCCCAGTAACCAGGTGAATGGTGAGTCCACGATGGGCTTCGTGCATTTCGACGATGAGACCGTCGATGTCCTTTAATCCAGTCACAGTACTGTCCACCCACACATCCAAGATCCAGGAGAGAGGAAACATCATGAGTAACAACAGCAACTACAACAACGACCAGCAGACCATCAGCCTGCCCGCCGGAGCGCATGGCGTACTGAGCACCTGCCTGACCGACAACAGCCCGGACTACGTGTGGTTCGACTGCGAAGCCGAGCTCTAGACCAGCAACACCCTCTGCGGGACTGTCGCGAGGCAGGCCAGCGGTTCACATCATCAATTAACTGGAGAAATGAAATGCAGAAAATCAACATCACAATCGCCATCATCGCCCTCTTCGCACTGTGCTCCTGCTCCGGCCAGGCCGGAAC
>JAHEFU010000117.1:1354-8515 GCA_024645305.1 Planctomycetales bacterium | reverse complement strand
AGCCGATGTTGATCGCCCTGAAGGAATTCTCCAGGAGCTTGACCAGCTCAGCGGCGCGCGTGCTGCTGACCGGATAGACATGTTCCAGGGCGAAGTCGTAGATCTCGGTGGAAATGCGAGTGCATTCCGGGGTTACGCCACCGATGATCTTCGGGGTATTCTTCACTGTGTACTTGAGGTTTCCCGGATCAACCCGCTCCGGACTGAACGCCAGATGGAAGTCCGTGCCGCACTTCATACCGGTCTCTTCGAGCCGCGGCAGGGCCAGCTCATCAGTGGTCCCGGGATAAGTGGTGCTTTCGAGGATGATCACCTGCCCCTTCTGCAGATGGTTGATGATCTCCGTCAGGGCAGCTTCAATGTATGTAACGTCCGGGTCCTTGGTCTTGGAAAGCGGGGTCGGAACGCAGATGCTGACCACTGAGCAGTCCACCAGTCTGCTGAAATCCGAGGTGCCCTCAATCAGTCCCTTTTCAACCAGTGGCTTCAGATTCTCGCTTTTGACGTCCCCGATATACGATTCACCACGGTTTATAGAGTCAACCTTGGCCTGGTCAATGTCAAAGCCAATTACATGCATACCGGCCTCGGCGAAGGCCTCGGCGAGGGGAAGTCCCACATAACCCTGGCCAATGATGCCGAACTTCTTTGTCCCGTCCAGTAGCTGCTTTACGTAATCCATTGGAAATACCCTTGCCCGGAAAATAAGAAACGGAAATTATATCGCGAAATCTGACACAATAGCCCTCCCGACCTGAATTCTCCAGCAGTCGGTTCTATTGAAAATCTTTAGGTGCTAAAATCCTAGCCCGCCGATGTTGTCCATTGAAAAGTGGGTCTTATATCGGTAATGCAGGCACGATATCTATCCATATTCAGGAAGCAGACTTGAGCGCAATTACGAAAACTGCACTGTTCGCTTACAACTTTCCACACCGGAAGACCCAGGACTTCATCTTCAAGATGCATGTCGAAGGCATTACGCCTGCGCTGATCATAGCTGCGGACCCCGTGAAGCTCAACATTCCCCCGGCCAGCGTGCGCACCAAGGTTCGCCACCGCGGAGAAATGCATCCGCGGCAGATCGCAGAGCGGCTGGATATCCCATATGTAGTGCTGCCACATAACAGCCGCGATGTGGTGAAGGCTGTGGCTGAGCATGGAATTGACCTCGCCGTGATTGCCGGAGCCCGGATCCTGAAGAAGCACATCATCGATTCATTCCGCCACGGCATCATCAACTACCATCCGGGCCTGATTCCGCAGACGCGTGGTCTGGATGCGATGCTGTGGAGTGTCTACAACGACATCCCCCAGGCTGTGACCGCCCACCTGATTGACCCGCGGGTAGATGCCGGGCGGATCATGTTCGTTGAGGACATGCCCATCTGGAAGGATGACACGCCGTTTGATTTCCAGGAACGGCTGTATGAAATGCAGATTGACATGATCCCCCGCTCAGTCGCGATGGCGATTGCCGGTGAGGGTTACGATGTGGGAGAGAATACCACCCACAACACGAAGATGGATGCGGACACGGAGGCGGAGACTTTGCGCCTTTTCCCGGCATATGTTGAGAAGCGGGCCAACCGCTGAACGGAGAGCATTAAATGACTGATCAACTGAAAATCGGCCTCGTCGGTGCAGGTAACTGGGGGGCGAACTATGTCCGCAACCTCTCATCCCTCGGCGTGCTGAGCGCCGTCTGCGACCTGGATGAAGCACGCCTGGCAAAAATCAAGGCAGACTATCCGACCGTGCGGACCACCACATCATTGGATGAATTCGTGGGATTCGGTCTGGATGGCGCGGTGATTGCCACACATACCCAGGCGCACCATGCTGCCGGCCTGAAGCTGCTGGAAGCCGGAGTGCACTGCCACATTGAGAAGCCGCTGTGCGAAAGCAGCGCGCTGGCGCTCGAATTGTGTGAAGCTGCCGAATCCCGCAATCTGGTACTGATGGTCGGACACATCCTGCTCTATCACCCGGCTGTGGAATTCATCCGTAACATGATCGAAAGCGGGGAACTGGGCGACATTTACTACATTTCAGCCACGCGCTGCAATCTCGGTGTCATCCGGCGTCACGAGAATGTGATGTGGAGCATGGCACCGCACGACATCTCAATCGTGCAGTACCTGCTGGGCCAGGATCCGGTCAGCGTGAGTGCAACGGGCCAGGCCTTCGTGCAGCCCGATGCCGGAATCGAGGATGTGACGCATCTGACGCTGAAGTTCGCTGACCGCAGCATGGCCAGCATCACCTCCAGCTGGCTGGACCCCGAGAAGGTCAGACTGATCAAGGTCGTGGGCAGCAAGAAGATGGTGGTGTTTGACGACATGGACCCCCGCTACAAGCTGCAGGTCCATGAGAAAGGTGTGGACTGGCAGAAGTACCTGGAACCCGGCAATGCCAGCTTCCTGAGTATCCGCTCCGGTGATGTGCACATCCCCTTCGTCAGGCCGACGGAACCCCTCAAGGCTGAATGCCAGGAGTTCATTGACTGTATCCGGGAGGGCCGGACACCCCGTTCCAGTGGCCGCCAGGGCTACGCCAATGTCAAGCTGATCGAACTGGGCTGTGAGAGTCTGGCCAACAATGGCCAGCCCCTGCAAACGGGACTGTAGGAACGGAAGACGCTAGAATAGACCGGATCCACAGTGGTCCGGAGGAAAGGAAGGCAATGAACGGGATTCGCAGTCTTGCACTGCTGCTGCTTGCGCTGCTGGCAATGGCCGGTCATGCGCTTGCGCAGGAAGAACCTGATCCACCTTTCCTGCTACCCCAGCCTGCCCTGCCTGATGACAACCCCCTGCTCGATGTGCGCAACTACAGGCTGGACAGCGGCGACTTCATCCTGATCAAGCTGTTTGACGGGGTCAACCAGTCGGACGAGCGCGTCCAGCTTGACAACGAAGGACATGTGACGCTTCCCTTCGTGGGCCAGATGGACCTGCGCGGGATGCAGATCAATGAGGCCAGCGTAGCCATTACCAATGCCTATATGGAGTACTACCGAGAGCCAAACGTCTCCCTGCAGCTGCTGAGCCGGGGGCGCTTTGAGGTGTTCGTATTCGGTCCGGACTTCCCGGGCAGGATCTTCCTGCTGGAGAACGGCTCCAGCATGATCGACATAGTAAGTGAGATGGAGCTGGACAAGCTCACCCTGTACCGGCGGGTGCATCTGCTGCGGGGTGGCTTTGACTTTGGCAAGGTTGCCAATCCCGCCCCGGAGACGCTGTTCGCTGAGGAAGGCCAGGCGATTCTCACTCTGCCCTCCAATGCAGTGGCCCGCAAGGCTGTCACAAGCCTCCCTGAATACACGAACTGGCGCCAGTGGGTGGACCAGCGCAAGCGGGACCCGGCAACCAGCGTCAGCATCATTGACCCGCTGTTTCTGACCACCGAAGGCGAGCTGTCCCGCTACAACATTGCGCTCAGGGACAAGGATGTGGTTTACATCCCGACACCGGAGCAGTATGTGACTCTGACCGGCACAACCAATGTTGGACGATTTGAACTGATGGCCGGCGAGACCCTGGGTGACATGCTGCGCCTGGCTGGCACCCTGGATTATTCCGCGGACCTGGTGAATTCGGTTATCTATCGCTTTGACAACTGGGGGAACCTGGAGCGCCTCATTCTGAACCTGCATCCAGCGCTCAGTGACCTGAGTACGATCAGTGATTTCGAACTCCATAACCGTGACATAATCTCAATCGTTCCGCGGGAGAACCGCATCTTCGTGCTCGGGGAAGTGAATGTTGCCGGAGCCTTTGGATTCCGTGAAGACCAGAACGTACTGGACTACATCGCCGAAGCTGGCGGTGAGACCCCGGAGGCCCACCTGACCTGGATAGCCATCATCCGGCAGAACCGTGACCGCCTGAACCCGCAGATTGCATCGGAAGTGATCCGCGTCAACTTCAAGGAGATCCACAAGGGATTCCCACTGTGCACGGACATTTTCCTGCAGCCCGGTGACGTGATATACGTGCCTCCTAAGGGCAAGTCCTTCGAATTCGGTGAGATCCTGAGCACGATGTCGACCCTGATCACCGGTTACGCCGTGGTTGACAATACGATCAACAAGAGCAGCAATTAGGTCAGCAGGCCTGCTGAGGTTCCTGCCGGGCTGATCGAGCATTGGGAGAGGACTGTGGATCCTGAGGGCAGCCCGCTGGCCTGCGATGCTAAACTAATATCGTGGCGGAAGGCAAGCATGAACTGCTCGAACGGCTGGCAGGCCAGATCCGGGCCTGTACCAACTGTGCTTTGTGCGAAACCCGCAATCAGACTGTACCCGGCGAGGGTCATTTCAATGCCAGAGTCGTCTTCGTGGGCGAGGCTCCGGGTGCTGATGAGGATGAGCAGGGTCGGCCCTTCGTGGGCCGCAGCGGTCAGCTGCTGCGCCAGACCATCCGCGAGGTCGGCTGGAGCGAGAATGATGTTTACATTGCCAACGTCCTCAAGTGCCGACCGCCCGGCAACCGGGACCCTGAGGACCTTGAAATCAATGCCTGCCGCTCCTGGCTGATCGCCCAGCTCGTGACTATCCGCCCCCGCCTGATCGTCACCCTCGGGCGCCACAGCATGGCACTGCTGATCAAACCTGGGATGAAAATAACCCAGGATCGCGGAAAGCATGTGCGCCGCGATGGCTTCGTCATCCTGCCGACCTACCATCCAAGCGCCGTGCTGCGTGACAGCAACAAGCTGGAGGACTTCCGCAAGGACCTGCTGAAGGCCCGCAGGCTCAGTGACGTGATCGATGACAACGGCCGGCTCAACGTATGATACGTTGCGCGTTCCTTGACCTCGGCGGCACTCTGTGGAATGACCGGCGCAACAACTGCAAGCCGCCGGCCGTCCTGCGTGGGAGCGGCTGGCTGTGAGCAACAAACTGCCTGGAACGATATGCTTCGATCTTGGATCCACCATCTGGGATGACCGGCCGGCACTCGAGCTTCAGTGGACATTCCTCGCGGAGATCCTCGGAGAGAAGGGCATTGCAATCGACCAGCCGGGCATCCGGCGGATGGCAACTGAAGTCATTCACAGCTTCTCCCCCACCCTGACACGTGTGATCGTCTGGAAGCTGGTAGGGCGCGATGAAGCCCTGTATCGTGAGATCATCCGACAGATGGTGAATCGGATGCTGCCGCTGCTGAATGAGCCCAAGGAATTCCGGCGGCTCAATCCACTCCTGCCCGGCGCTCACGAAACACTTGAGCAGCTCTCGCGCTCACATCGCCTGGCTGTGATCAGCAATAACTTCGCCAGCGCTGACCGCTGGATGGAGTACCACGATCTGGCTGAGTACTTCGAGCATGTCAGCATCAGCGGCACTCACCAGCTTCACAAGCCGGATCCGCGACTGTTTATTGTGACCCTTGAGGCCCTGGGGGTTGATGCCGGCCAGGCTGCGATGGTCGGTGACAGGCTGGACAATGACATCTGGCCTGCCAATCGGCTGGGTATGACCACGGTGCGGATCCTGCAGGGGCACTATGCAGTCCAGGAATCGCGCTATCACGTGGATGAGCCTGACCACAGCATCAGTCAGTTGCCCGAGCTGCTCGGCCTTGCATAGCCCGACAGCGGCCAATCAGCCCTCCCCCCCCTTAACTGTTTATCTGGATTTGGCTAAAATGGTCTGACTCGCATGGATCTGTATAGATATATCCACAAAGCGTCCCGCTTCCGCTGGTGGTTCCTGGTTCTGGTCGTACTGGCCCCCGTCGCAGCCAGTGCAGCCGGTGCCGGTATCACCGGTTTCACCTATGGTTCCCTGATTGAGAACCTCCTGATCGGTCTGATCCTCGGCAGTGTCTACGCCCTGATCGCCCTTGGATACACGCTGGTATACGGAGTGATCAAGCTGATCAACTTCGCCCACGGTGACATTTACATGCTGGGGGCCTTCTCCGGCTTCTACCTGCTGCGCTTCACCGTACGCTGGCTGAACTTCACGCATGGCATCAGCCTGATCTGGTGTTTCGCGATCTCGCTGATCATCTCAGCGGTGCTCTGTGCGGTGCTGGCAGTCCTGATGGAACGCCTGGCTTACCGTCCACTGCGCAAGAGCAGCCGCATTGCTGCCCTGATCACAGCAGTTGGCGTGAGCTTCCTGCTGGAGAATGGTGGGATCATTGCCTTCGGAGCCAATCCCAAGAGCTATGAGCCGCGCAAGCTTGAGGTTTATCAGCTGCAGTTCGCCGATACCCAGGACTTTACCGGGGCCCGGCAGGTCGAAATCTTCGATCGCAGCCAGGAGAGTTTTGCGCCGGCGAAGTTCAAGCAGACCACTTATGCGCGGATCAGGGTCGTCAGCCGCAGTGGCACCTCGGACTGGGGGCCAGTGCTAACAATCAATCCGGAGGAGCAATTCGGTTTCGTGGAATTGCCGCCTGATGAAGCCGCCGCCTCAAGCGGCAGTCCCCGGCAGATTGCGAGCATTGGCTATAACTTCGATTCAAACGAGAAGCAGTTCGTGCTTTCCTGGGCCAGGGCTGCCGTGGCTGATTACCAGGTGAAGCCGATTTTCAGTGACAGCAGTGGCACGCCCCTTGCCTTCCACCTGCCCATCAAGAGCGCTGCTGGTGAATTCATCCGCATTCCCTGGTTCAATGTCGTTATAGTTGTCATTACGACATTCCTCCTGTGGGCCCTGAATCTGCTTATCAACCGCAGCATGTTCGGCATGAGCATGCGCGCCCTGTCCTTCGACATGAACGCCGCCAAGCTGATGGGCGTTGACACTGACAAGGTGATAGCCCAGACCTTTGCCATCGGCGGAGCCTGTGCGGCCGTGGCTGGCAACATCGTGGGGCTCTATAACCAGCAGATTGACCCACTGATGGGCATCCTGCCGGGACTCAAGGCCTTTGTGGCAGCGGTCGTGGGAGGCATCGGCAGCATCCCCGGCGCAGCCGTGGGCGGCATGATCATGGGTATCAGCGAGGGACTGGTCAAGGGCGCCGGTGCCGGCAAGCTGGCTGATGCGATGGCTTTCGCAATCCTGATCCTGGTACTGCTGTTCAGACCGACAGGCATCTTCGGACGTACGACGAGGGAGAAAGTATGATTAATCCTTACTGGGAGTTTGTGATATTCCTCGTGATGATCAACGTGATCTTCACACTTTCGCTCAACCTG
>JAHEFU010000117.1:0-1344 GCA_024645305.1 Planctomycetales bacterium | reverse complement strand
TGGGATACAACGGTCAGTTCTCCCTGGGCCATGCCGGCTTCCTGGCCATCGGGGCCTATGCCAGTGGTGTTGCCACCACCGCTCTTCACCTGCCGTTGTTCGCCGGCATCGTACTTTCAATCCTCTGCTGCCTGGTGGCGGCCGTGATCGTAGGGTATCCCTGCCTGCGACTGGGCGGCGACTACCTGGCAATCGCCACCCTGGGATTCGCCGAGATCATCCGGATAATACTGCTGGCCCTCCCGGAGGAGATCTTCGGTGGGCCGACCGGCATGCAGAACATCCACAGTATCTATGATTACCTGCCACTACAAGCTGGTCCAGTGAACGGCATCGTCAACCTGGTATTCACAGCCATGTTCAGCGTGCTGTTCCTCGCCCTGACAATCTGGGGGCTGTTCGCCCTGGGTAACTTCCTGCACTCCCAGCTCCACAAGCGCTTCGGGGGCAGCTACTGGCGTTTTGGCGTCTGGGCCATTGCCCTGATCCTGATCATCGTCAACTGGAGCGGCGAAAAGGGGACGGCTTCCGCCAGTGCCCAGCCAGGCCTGTCCGGGTATGTGATGGATATCTTCCAGTTCAGCAATGCGATGCAGGCACCCAGCCTGGAAAGCAAGCAGTGGCTGGTCTTTCTCATCTACGGACTGATCTGCCTGGCGGTGAACCAGCTGATCCGTAATTTCCTCAACAGCATCCCCGGCCGGGGAGTGATTGCCATCCGTGAGAACGAAATCGCCGCAACCAATCTCGGGATAAACGTGTTCTGGCTGAAGCTGCAGAACTTCATGCTGGGCTGCGCCTTTGCCGGCCTGGCAGGCGCAATGCTGGCGCATACCGTGCCGCTGATCAAGCCGATCGAATTCGGTTTCCTTAAGAGCGTGGATGTGCTGCTGATGGTCGTTTTGGGGGGCATGGGTTCAATGACGGGCAGCTATGTGGGGGCCATATCAATTTCCGTGCTTCCTGAAGTACTGCGCGGTGTGGGTGAATGGCGCATGGTGCTGTATTCCCTGGTGCTGATCCTGTTCATGCTGTTCAAGCCGGGAGGCATCTTCGGCACGAATGAGCTGAGCGACCTGGTGCGCCTGCCCTGGTCCAGGAAGAAGGCGGCGGAGGGCACGGATGCTTGAGGTTGACAACGTAAGTGTCGTGTTCGGTGGGCTGAAAGCGGTTGACGGACTCTCCTTTTCCGTCAATCCAGGACAGATCGTCGGGCTGATCGGCCCCAACGGTGCCGGCAAGACGACCGTCTTCAACGCGATCCTCTGCGTCTTCCCCCCGACCAGTGGCGAGGTCCGCCTTAATGGACGTTCGATCAACCACCTGGCAACACATACCGTCAGC
>JAHEFU010000116.1:4599-8597 GCA_024645305.1 Planctomycetales bacterium | reverse complement strand
GTGCACTCCTGACAACGGCCTCTGACCTGCTGAAGTTCATGCGCGCCCTGCATGGCGGCGGCCTGCTGGATGAGACGCAGTATGCGGCCCTGCAGGACACGGCGGATGCCGGGCATAGCAAGGGCTACGGCATTGGGCTGCAGACTTTTACGCGCGACTGGGGCCGCTTCCTCGGACACGGTGGCAACACGATGGGCTATACCTCCGGCAGCTGGTACTTCCCGGAGGAGGAGCTGCACATGGTCTTCCTTGTCAACCGCGGCTTCGTGCGTGAGAAACAGTTGATGCAGGCGCTGCTTAAGTGGGCGCGAAGCTGAATTGCTTTGCAATTCTGCTTCGAGTTTGGAGTTTGGAGTGGGGAGTGCTGGTGCAACGCTACAGCGTTGCCATAAAAGATTCTGATCGCGCAAGGCGCGATACAATCCAACCTCCAACCTTCTTCAGCCCGTCGCCAGTTCGCCGTCGTCATCCACCGGTTCGGCGTTGCCCTGCTCGCCGCGCAGGAACAGCCCGGTCAGGAGCCAGGGGATGCCCGCCGACAACAGCAGCGCCCCCATGATCATCGTGCCCTCATGCAAGCTGTTGAAGCGCAGGATCTGCTCAAAGCCCGGCAGCGGCCCATGTGAAACCGCAGTCGGGTTTAACACCACCAGCTCACCCAGCTTCTGGGTCATCACGAATGGCAGCACGGAACAGTACAGCGCAATCATCGTGATCAGTGTGTAGAGGAATGCCGGCAGCACCCCGCGCCTGCCCATGATGAAGAGCATTGCCAGCAGGCCGATGATGCCCATCAGCGGCACCGGTGCAGCGATCCAGGCCAGCCCGCTGCCGACCGTGACCATCGGTCCCGTGCAGTACGGTGCACTGCGCTCCTCGCTGCGGCCGATGTAGACCCGTTCCCTGCCACTCTTGTCAATCACTTTCCCGGGCCTCAGGTATTCACTTTCCCACCAAGCGGCATTCAGCGGTGGCCCGACGATCTCGTGGTCAATGAACTTCAGGTATGGATCCTCCAGGCTCCAGCCATTGGGCAGGCGGCCATTGCTGCGCAGGTAGCCCTGCATCTTCAGGAGGATCGCCTCACGTCCCTCAACCGGACGGTAGAAGCGATGAGTGGCATCCTCATGGTCCAGCTCCGTCGGCAGGGGCTGGCGGATATCTATGCGCACTAGATTGGTAGGTGCCGTAGGCAGCAGGAAGAACAGCACGGCCAGGGGGGCGAGCCAGGCCGCCTGCCTGCGCATCCCGGGCTGCATGGCCAGTGCAGCGCTGAGGAGCAGCAGCAGACCAGCCAGGAGCGGCAGCAGCCAGGTGGGGATGCTGTGCATGGACGGCATTGAGATTCGCCCCACCAGTGAGTAGTCAATCTGGCTCAACCAGGCCACTCCGGCCGTGACCATCAGGGTATGGATCAGCTTGTACTGCAGCAGGCGTGCGATCAGCACACCCCAGCCGCGTTGCCAGGCGTCACGCACGCCCTTCGCCAGCACGAGGAAGAACATCCCGCGGCTGGCTGCCAGCAGCAGCCATGACAGCATGGCCAGGCTTGTCGTGTCAGGGTTGGCATCAAATCCCCGCCAGCCATCACGCCATGCATCAATGGCCAGGCTCTGGTAGTCAACGGTCACAAATTCAGCAACGAACACCATCACGAACCAGAACAGCAGCCAGCCCAGTTCGCGCCATTCACTGCGCGAGGGCCAGCGGTGCAGGGTGGCAACCACCTGGTCTGCGATATGCGCGGCTGTCAGCCTGCGGCGCACTTTCGGTTCGGCGAGCTTCTCCTCAGCGGCTTTCGCAACCTCCCCGCCCTGATCCGCCTGCAGGCAGTCCAGGTGGTCGCTCAATTCGTTGGCAATCTCCGAATGCCGCTGGGGCGACAGCCCCCAGTCGTCCGGATGTCCGAAGCGTGTATCCACGGCTCAACTCCCCAGCATGCTGCTGCGCGGGTCCGCGCCGATGGCCTTCAGTGCCCCCTGGGCCTGCTTCGTGAACTGCGCGCGGCCCTTTTCCCAGCGGCCCTTGCCCTTCTTCGTGAGCTTGTAGACCTTGCGCGGGCGGCCGTTGTCAGCCTCGATCCACTGGCAGGAAAGCAGGCCCTCCTGCTCCATGCGGTGCAGCACGGGGTAGAGCGATTCGGGGCGGACCGTGAGGTCCCCCCCGCTGCGCTCCACGATGCCCTTGGCGATCCCGTAGCCGTAGCCCTCCCCCCTGGAGAGTTCGTTGAGGATGAGCAGACGCAGCATCCCGGCCATGTATTCCTGCTGAGCCATCCCGGCCTCCTTCATATACTACGATATCTAGTATAACACGCAGCGCGGGGAATGCAAGGGGCGCAGAGCGACACTGCGGATGTCCGGCGGCTGGCAGCCGCCGCCAGGGCTCACTGTTCACGGCTAGCGGCTCACAGCGGTGAGAACGCCGCTGCCACTAAGCACTGACCACTGACTACTGACTACTCCTGCAACTTCCACCCGACCCAATCCCGCCGGGGCGGGATTGCAGGGTCAGACCGTATTCTTCTTCCAGCTCACTCATCGCTCGCTGGTCTGCAATACAGCTCAAAGCGTAGCTTCTCGCTGATTGCGCGTTACAGGTGCATCTTCCGGGGCAACGATGTTACTTCCACCCGACCCGGACACGCGGATGCGTGGCCGCAGGGTCAGACCATCGAGCGACAAGCGAGATGGCAACTCAAAATGGAAAAGCCTGCTCCGTGGAGCAGGCTTTCATGTCAGGGTTTCCGGGGGCGGTGAGTGCATCCCGCACAGGCCGCCTGGCCGGGAATGGGTCCCGCCGTGGCGGGATTGTCAGTCTAGAATCCGGGGAAGATCGGGAAGTCCGGGACTTCGAACGGGGGGTCCGGCAGCGGATCCGGGAAGGGATCGATCAGGCCCGGGTCAAACACCTCGACGGGGATGTCGGGGAACAGGTCCAGGTCCGGGAACACGAAGGCCACGTTGTTGACGTAGACCGTCATGCTGCTCTCGGCGATGTTGCCCTCATTGTCCGAGGCCTGCACCGTGACTTCGTAGCTGCCGTCGCTGAAGCCCGTGACATCCCAGTCGAAACCGACCATGCTGTCATTGCTGCTGGCGACGAGCGTGTCATTGATGCGCAGGGCCATGTTGGCAATCCCGCTGGGGTCCGCCGCCACGCCCTTCACATTCAGGGTGTTCACGCCGGCCTCCTCGATGCCGTAGGCCTCGCCTTCCGTCAGGCCGCTGAGCACGATCTCGGGAGCCACGTCGTCAACCGGTGCCGCAGGAGCGCCGCCGTTTCCGCCGCCACCGCCGTTGCCGCCATTGCCGCCGCCGTTGCCGGGGTCGGGCATGGCCGCGCCGCCGCCGCCGCAGGACACTGCGAACAGCAGGATCATCAGGGACACCATCGTCATTACATGCTTGTACATTTCTCTTTCCTTGGTGGAATTTGCTAGGTGGGGGTGCCTCCTGAGGCAACCGTAATTGTTACCCGCCCCCGTCACGGGCTAAACATGATTCGCTGATTAACTTGTGACCGGCCGGCAGAGCCCTCGTTTTGCCGTGCTATAATCCCGCATGGCAAGCGCACAGGATACGGTTTCCGACCGTTTTGAAAGCATCCTCATCATCGACCTGGGCTCCCAGTACACCCAACTCATCGCGCGCCGCATCCGCGAACTGAACATCTATTCCGAGGTCGTGGACAACAGCCTGACGGCCGCTGACGTGAAGAAGCGCGGGAATGTGATCGGCCTGATCCTCTCCGGTGGCCCCAACTCGGCCAACAAGTACGGCTCCCCGCAGATCGACAAGAAGCTGCTTTCCCTCGGCATCCCGATCCTCGGCATCTGCTACGGCCTGCAGCTGCTGGGCAGCATGCACGGCGGACGGCTGGAACCGGCGAAGCGCTCGGAGTTCGGCCGCACGGAGCTGTGGGTCGACAACCCGGATGATTCGCTGCTGTTTCGCGGCCTGAACCCCAACCTGATCTGCTGGATGAGCCACGGCGAC
>JAHEFU010000116.1:0-4589 GCA_024645305.1 Planctomycetales bacterium | reverse complement strand
CACGGGGACAGCCTCGTGACCGTGCCACGCGGGGCCCGGCTGACGGCGCATACGGACGCCACCCGCGTCGCCGCCTTCGAATACCCGAAGAAGAACATCTACGCCGTGCAGTTCCACCCCGAGGTCAGCCACACACCCTGGGGCATCGACCTGCTGCGCAACTTCGTCAAGGACGCCTGCCAGGCCAGCGGCGACTGGACGATGGGCAACTTCATCGAGCAGTCCATCGAGAACATCCGCCTCCAGGTGGGCGAGGCGGGCGAGGTGATCTGCGCCGTCAGTGGTGGTGTTGACAGTTTGTGCACGGCGGCGATCATCGACCGCGCCATCGGACACCGCCTGCACCCGATCTTCGTGGACCACGGTTTCCTGAGGATGGACGAGGGCGACAAGGTCGTCGAAGCCTGGAAGGGCCACTTCAAGAGCCGCCTCGTGCGGGTGCGCGCCGGCAAGCAGTTCCTGGATGCCCTGAAGGGCGTGAGTGACCCCGAGCGCAAGCGCAAGATCATCGGCCGCGAGTTCATCCGTGTGTTCGAGGCCGAAAGCCGCAAGGTGCGTGATGCCGCATACCTGGCGCAGGGCACGCTCTACCCGGATGTGATCGAATCCAGCGGGATCGGCATGCATGCGCATGTGATCAAGTCGCACCATAACGTCGGCGGCCTGCCGAAGCGCATGAAGCTCTCCCTCGTGGAGCCGCTGCGCGACCTGTTCAAGGATGAAGTGCGGCGCCTCGGCCTGGAGCTGGAACTGCCGCGCCCGATGGTCTACCGCCAGCCCTTCCCGGGGCCGGGCCTGGCCATCCGCATCATCGGCGAGATCACGGCGGAGCGCCTGCGCATCCTGCGCCAGGCTGACCGCATCGTGCGAGACGAAATTGAAATGGCGGAGATGGAGCGGCCCTGGCAGTACTTCGCCGTGCTGCCCGCGGTGAAGAGTGTGGGCGTGATGGGCGACCAGCGCACCTATGGCTACCCGCTGGTGATCCGCGCGGTTTCCAGCGAGGATGCAATGACGGCGGACTGGTCGAAGATCCCGTACAAGAACCTGGAGAAGATATCCAGCCGCGTGATCGGCGAAGTGCCGGGTATCAACCGCGTCTGCCTGGACATCACCTCCAAGCCCCCGGGCACGATCGAGTGGGAGTAGGGCTGGCTGAACCTGGCAGAGAATTTTACTAGATACAAAATTTGATACTACTTGTTTGTATGGGATAATAAAGACATGGATAGGTCATCCAATGTCAATGTTGATTTGATTCCTACTCAATTGCAGGGGCGGATTTTCGAGCTGCGCGGACAGATGGTGATGCTGGACAGCGACCTGGCGGAGCTGTATGGAGTCCTAACTAAGAACTTGAATAAAGCAGTTGCGAGGAATGCTGAGCGCTTCCCAGAAGATTTCATGTTCCAGCTCACAGAAGAGGAGAGTGAATCTATGAGGTTCCAAATTGGAACCTCAAAAGACATGCAACAAGATGATGCGGCTTTGAGGTCACGATCTGTGACCTCAAACGAAAATCGGGGTGGGCGTCGCTATCTCCCATATGTCTTTACCGAGCAGGGTGTGGCCATGCTCAGCGGAGTTTTGCGCAGCGAGCGGGCTGTAAAGGTAAGCATTGCCATCATGCGGGCATTTGTTGAAATGCGACAGTGGGCGAGAAGTCATGTGGAACTGGCCGGGAAACTGGCAGCGCTTGAAGCAAGGTCGGATCAGCAGTACAAGCGCATCATGGAAGTGATCGAGCAGATGCTGAGGCAGAAGCAGTCGACAGGCCGGATCGGCTTTCGCAAGGATTGACAAGCCTGACAACAGCCTGCCTGAATTGCTTGCAATACTCCTAAACATATGTTATTACTATACATATGTCTACAGCGCAGATCACCAGCCTGTTTCCCGAGATGCCAGCCCCGCGGCAGGTCCTGCCCGAGCTGCCCCAGGGTTTCCACTACAAGCCCGGCTTCATTTCCGAGACTGAGGAAACTGAGCTGCTTGCGCTGATTGACGATCTGCAGCTGCACCAGGCGGTCTGGAACGGCTTCGCGGCGCTGCGGCGTGTGGCCAGTTTTGCGCTGAGTGACTCCGCTCCTCCGCGCTACCGCAGCGATCCCAACAAGGGTTCGGCGACGCTCGCCGAGGATGCCGTGCAGCGGGACGATGGCACCGTAGCCTCGCAGCCCGTACCCACGCAGCTGGCCCCGGAATGGCTGCAGGTGCTCAGCGGGCGTATCGGGGAGTACCTCGGTCATGCCCCGGGCCGCATCTGCCATGCGCTGATCACCGAGTACCCGGCGGGCGCGCCCATCGGCTGGCATGTGGACTCCCCGCCGCACAGTTCCATCATCGGCCTGTCACTGGGCAGCGACTGCACATTCCGCCTGCGGCCACAGCGGCGTGAATTCCGCAGCCGCGAATCCCTGATCAGCTTCAGGGCGCAGCGCTGCTCGCTGTATGAAATGGCCGGGGCCTCACGCAGCCGCTGGCAACACAGCATCGCCCCCGTGCCGGCCCGGCGTATCTCCATTACCTTACGTACTATGTGATTTGCCGGCTCACCCGAGGGATCGCCGGTCTGGCGCTGCGGCGGGAGCTGGTCCCGCCGGGTCGTGCGGAAGTCAGGCTGTTGCCGAAGCAGGAGCACCCTGTAATCCAGCGAAGCACGCCAAGGCGTGATCGGCAGGTTAACCACGAATTGCTACGGACACTGCGGGGTTGTCACCGAGGAAGTAGTCACCGCCACTTTTTGCGCTGAGCCTGCCAGACCCGCTTCCGAGCGCACCTGTATTGCGGAAAACGGCCTCAAGTGTATGCCAGCGTGAGGCTTGCAAAGGGCATAATCCTAGGGTGCACCAAAGTGTATGGCACCGCAAACCTGCATACTTTATTCACGCACCTGCAGGGCAAGGAAGCAACTCGATGAATTCACAATCCAGCACTGCGATCAATATTCTATTCTGCGGGCTTGCACTTCTGCTGCTTGGAAGCTGCAATGGAGCAGCCCCGGCACCGCCTGTCACTCCTACCGCGAGCTTAATGCCCGAGGATCTTCCGCAGGTTGCACAGCTTGATGAGCTGCAGGCCGTGCAGCCTGACAGGGAAGCCGGCCAGGTATTCGAATCCTCCACATCTGGCATCAGCAGCTATATCCACAGCCCGAATGCCAGTCCTGAGATCATGCAGTTCAGCATGAAACTGCAGCCGGACAGCCAGAACTCCAGCTGGGCAATCTATCAACTTGCCTTCCCAGGCAGCCAGCTCGATGCATTTGCACCGGGTTACAGTATCAATGCAGACACCGAGCTGTACCTGGGGATAGCTGACTATGCCAGTGGGCGCTGGCAGTTTGCACCGGCGCCGGAGCCTCAGCAGCAGGTTGAAATCAGCCCTTCGCAGCGTTCACCGGATGGCAGGACATACATCTGCCTGCTGGCAACAGGCAGTGGCAATGCCACGGTTCACAGCATTGGCACGACACTGGACAATGGCTGGCAGACCAGCCTGACCGGCGTTGAGCTGCCCGGCTACATCGTGCAGTCCCCGCTGGGAGCAGTTACGGTTGCCGGGCACCCCGCGGTCTGCTACTTCAGTACTGCGGGACTGATGTACCTGCGCTGCGACTCTGCGGACGGACTGCAGGCGAATGACTGGGGCAGCCCGGTGCTGGCCGCGCCGGGAGCAAAGGGCCAGTGGATTGACATGCAGATTGTGAATGGCAATCCGGCCATCGCCTACCACGACAGTGACATCGGGCACCTGCGCTACCTGCGCTGCCTGACCGAGACGGGCATGCAGGAAGCCGAATGGCCAGCCCCGGTGAAGATTGACGACTCCACAGGCAACCATGTTGCGGAGTGTTCACTGGCAACCGTGGCAGGCAATCCCGCCATCGCCTACTACTCGATGGACACCGACCTGACATACAGCCGCAGTTCAACCGCTGACGGCATGGGCAGCACTGACTGGCAACAGGCCCTGGTGCTCTACTCCGGCGGCGGTGTCTCCGCGCTCAATCCCTCCCTGAAGCTGATCCGCGGCAAGCCCGCTGTCAGCTTCCTTGACAAGCAGAACGGCCGGCAATGCTTCATGGCAGCGGACACGGACACCGGCAGCAAACTCAGTGCCTGGCCTTCGCAGCCTGCGGTCGTGGCGGACGGGGACAGCATTGAGCATAACTGGTCCAGTCTGGAAATTGTCAACGGCGAGCCCAGCATGCGCTTCATGTATCTGAACAACGCCGAAAGCCCGAATGTCAGGCTGTTGTTCAGGCAGTCACGCGCGGGAGTCGGCAACGAGAACCAGGACTGGACTTATTCAGTAGCTCACTACCAGCAGGCCAGTCCCGGCAGTGGCATGCTGTCCTCCGTCGGAATGGGGGAATACTTCATCAGCGCCTTCTTTGCAGATGCAGGCAGCAAACTGTCTATCTACAATTCGATCTACTATCCTGATAGCGATACTTACGGTTTCTACTCCGAGTCTCCTGACAGCAGTGATTTCCCCGCCAGGACGGTGAAGCTGTTTCTCCAGGAAGATGCCCCGGCCCTGTTCTACGTGCGGGATGACGACAGTCTGGTCTATGCGAGGGACAC
>JAHEFU010000311.1 GCA_024645305.1 Planctomycetales bacterium | reverse complement strand
GGACAATGAAAATTCTAGTTGAGACTGACTTGCAAAGTCAATGAAGGAAACTCTGCCATATGCAATATGGCAGCCCCAACGGGACTCGAACCCGTGTTTCCGCCGTGAAAGGGCGGCGTCCTAGGCCACTAGACGATGGGGCCAAAACCTACGCCGTACAGGTCTCGAACCTGTGACCACCTGATTAAAAGTCAGGTGCTCTACCAACTGAGCTAACGGCGCTCGGGGCGTAGATTATACCGAACTCCGTCAAGGGGGGAAATTATATATCAGACAAGCGGGATTTCCACCCCTGCAGCGCCGAGTTTACGGGTTATTCCGCAGCTGAATCCCACCCGGGGGCGGCTGCCGGCAGGCCCCCGATTATGAGGCTGGGAGCAATAATCCATAATGGAGGGGGTAGCATTACTACCGGACGAAATGCAGACTCAACGGACAATCGCGATCACGGCACCCTTTGGCAATATCGGCCAGCTGCTGCTGGCGCGCCTGCAGGAGGCAGGTGTGGCCGTGCGGGCGCTGTCGCGCAATCCGCAGAATCTGGCCTGCAGCCCGCAGCTGAGCAAGATCTCCGGCAGCATCCAGAACCCGGCTGATGTGGCACGCCTGCTGGACGGGGCTGACACCCTGTTCTGGGCCACCCCGCCGGACTTCCAGAGTCCGGACCTGCTCGCCTGGTACAGGCAGGCCGGGGAAAGTGCCGCAAGCGCGCTTTCCACAAGCAGCGTGAGGCGGGTCGTGCACCTCTCTTCGCTGGGTGCGGAGCTCGGCAGTGAAACCGGCCTGATCTACGGGCACCGCCTGGTGGAGGAGCAGATCAGTGAGGCGGCGGCGGACGTGATGCAGCTGCGCTGCGCCTACTTCATGGAGAACTTCCTGACCTGCCTGATGAGCATCGGTGACGAAAAGCGCATCTGCCGCCCGGTCGCGGCGGGGCGGGCCTTTCCGATGGTGGCCACGGCGGATGTGGCCCGGATCGCCGCTGACGTGCTGCTTGATGAAAGCTGGCAGGGCCGCCAGAGCATGGATGTCCTCGGCCCACAGGACCTCAGCCTGGCGCAGGCCGTGCAGATCCTCTCCGAGGAACTTGGCGAGCAGATCAGCTATGAGCAGCTGGAGGGCAGCCTCTGCCTGGAACACCTGACGAATATCGGGCTGGGCGCGGACATGGCGCGCCTGCTGGTGCGCAGCTATGAATGGATCGAGGGCGGCACGCCGGACTATGCCGCACGGCGCGATCCGGCCCAGAGCTGGCAGCAGGACTTCCGCAGTTTCGTGCGCCAGACCTTCGTCCCGATCTTCAGCGCCCTGCACTGAAGGTCGCCACTCACCGCCGGATCCGGGGAACCCACTCCGTTTGGCCAGCCAGCAGCCGCGCTGATGCTAAAATTTCCGCGCCGCAGGCAATCGGGTCCGCGGCCCATACATATATAGAAAGGACATCCATCATGGGAATCATCGTCGGCAATGACACCAGGCTCGTGGTGCAGGGCATCACAGGAAACGACGGCAGCTTCCATACGCGTGCCATGCTGGACTACGGCACGCAGGTCGTGGCGGGGGTGACCCCCGGCAAGGGCGGCCAGACATTCGAGCATGCGGGGCACAAGGTCCCCATCTTCAACACGATGGTGGAGGCCGCCGAGGAAACCGGGGCCAACGCCAGCTGCGTGTTCGTGCCGCCGGCCTTCGCGGCTGACGCGGTCTGCGAGGCGGCCAGCGCCGGGATGGACGTGATCGTGGCGATCACTGAGGGGATCCCCGTGCTGGACACCATCAAGCAGTTCCAGTTTGCCAACCGTTACGGCAGCGTGCTGATCGGGCCCAACTGCCCGGGCATCGTGACCGTCGGTGAATGCAAGGTGGGGATCATGCCGGCCAAGATCTTCAAGCCGGGACCGGTGGGGCTGATCAGCCGCTCGGGGACCCTGACCTACGAGGTTGTCAATGCGCTTTCCGAGGCCGGCATCGGCCAGAGCACCTGCATCGGCATCGGCGGCGACCCGATGATCGGCACGACCTTCCTCGACCTGCTCGTGGAATTCGAGGCCGACCCGCTGACGGAATGCGTGGTTGTGGTCGGTGAGATCGGCGGCAGTGACGAGGAGGATGCGGCGGAGTTCGTCAAGGAGATGAGCAAGCCGGTGGTGGGCTTCATCAGCGGCCGCACGGCGCCGCAGGGCAAGCGCATGGGCCATGCCGGGGCGATCGTGAGCGGGGGCAAGGGCACCGCGGACAGCAAGGTGGCGGCCTTCAATGAGGCGGGCATCAAACTGGCCAATATCACCATGGAAATCCCGGAGCTCGTGAAGAGCGTGCTGTAGGAAGGGATCCGGGACCCGGGACCAGTAGCGGCGGCGTCCCGCCGCCGAAGAAGCAGGAGCAGAAGCAGAAGCAGAAGCAGGAGCAGAAGCAGGAGCAGAAGCAGGAGCAGGGCTGGGCTGGGCTAATAGCCCAGCCGGAACAGGCTCACAGATATCCTGCCCGATTATCAGCTCCCCCCC
>JAHEFU010000310.1 GCA_024645305.1 Planctomycetales bacterium | reverse complement strand
CCCATATTCGGAGGACTCCACCCATATCATTCCTCTGTGGGCCTCGACAGCCAGTTTGCAGAAGGTCAAGCCAAGGCCGGTCCCTCGCCGTCCCGGCCCTTCCTGGTCGGTATGCATAAATCGTTCAAATACCTGATCGCGCATTTCAGGGGGAATGCCCGGACCGCTGTCGCCAATCAGCAGCCGGAGCCCTGGCTCGCGGCTCTCATCATTGGCGGGTTCATTCGCCAGCTGGACCGAGACCTGACCATCAGCCGGAGTGAATTTCAGGGCGTTGTCTAGCAAATTGACCAGCACCCGCCGCAGCAGTTCCCGGTCGCCCCACACCGCGTTCAACTCTGGCGGCAGCTCCAGGGTAAGTTGAATCCGCTTTTGGATGATCACAGGCTGCAGCCGCTGGACGGTCAATTCCAGCAGCGGGCGCAGGTGCATCGCCTCCGCGTCCGGTTCCAGCCTGCCGGACTCCAATTGATAGATGTCCAGCAGCGAATCAACCATATCCAGCATATCGGCGCCGCTGCGGCGCATGTCAGCCAGGAATTCGCCGCTTTCGGTGAGATCGGAGCTGGTAGGCTCCTGCAGCAGTTGTTCCAGCAGGTCCAAGGTGCTGCTCATGGTCGTCAGGGGATTCCGCAGATCGTGGACGATCATGCGTGACAGATCCCGCTGCATTTCAGCCAATTCGATTTCTTCGGTGACATCCCGGAACAGCATCAGCCAGCCCAGCACCGTTCCATCGCTGGAAGCCACCACTTCCGAGTCAAGCCGCAGGATGTGGCGGCGGGACAGCTGCCCGCCGATCAAGGTATCAGCTTGGAATACGCTGCTGAGCTCCTGCTCCAGGCCGGGCCGCGCTCTTGAGCGCAAGTCGGCAAGCAGTTGTTCCCACTGCGTCCGGCTGAAGCCGATCCGTTCCGGCCTGATGCCGTCGTTGGAAGTGCTGTCTGTGCTAGGGCCTTCTTGCAGCAGGCGCCTGGCAAACGGATTGACCAGCACCAGCCTGCCGTCCGAGTCCAGCATCAGCACTCCTTCCTGCATGGAGTTGAGCAGGGCGTCCATCTGCTGCAGCCGTCGGGCTAGCTCCTGATCCGCCAGGTTGTACAGCGCCACGGTCTCGCCGTGGCGGCGGGCATTGTGAATGGCGATGCCTGCCTGGGCCGCCAATGCCACGAACAGCTCCCGGCTCCAGCTGCCAAACGGCGGGCTGGGAGACAGCCGCTGTACCGAAACGACCCCAATGCATCGGCCGTCAGCCAACAGCGGCGCCCCCATCCATCCCGCCAATGAAGGGGACGGCAGCTTCAACTGGTGCCTGGCGGCGAAATGCATCTCGCTGCCCTCCAGGGTGAGCAGCTGCCCCCGGCTCATCACCCAGCGTTCCAGGTCCCCGCCGTCTTGCGGCAGCTCCAACCGTCCACTCATCTCTTCGCCCAGGAAAAGATTGAACTGGTCGTTTGGGATCAGCAGGTCGATCCGCTGCCTTATTCGAGACATCACCTGATCAAGCTGCAATGTTTCGCGTAGCGACGAGACGGACCTGTTCAGCAAACCAAACTGCATCAACCGCTGTTCCAGGAGCAGCCGGTGCAGCCACGCCTGCCACAGGGCCAGGCTGGCACCGGCGATCGCCAGCGAAAATATGACAAAGGCGGGCAAACCCGCATTGATGAAAGACAGAATACCCAGAAATGAAAAAGGGTGGGTGAGGAAACTGAAAACGAATACCTGTCTAAACGGGAATGAACGCGGCGGCTGCCCTGCAAACCGCCAGAACAGCGCCGCTGTCACCAGGCTGGCGATACCATAGCTCAGGGCCAGCTGAGCCAAATCAGCCAGGATGGTCTCAGTGCCGGTCAGGGGAAGGGGGCCCCGCTGCTGCTGATAGAGCAGTCCGCCGGCAGTCATTCCGGCGAGGTGAGAGAGGTGATTGCCCAGTCGAAGCCAGCGCCGCTGTCCCTGGGTGTACTCAGAGATGGGGGCTTCTTTCCAAACTGCTGACCAGATGGGCCGTATCAGTTCCGCCAGAGTGACAGCGGCGGCGTACAGCATCAGAGAGCTGTTCAACCCCACGGTCAGAAGGCTGCTCACCGCCACGATGGGCACCAGCCCTACGCCGCCCATAGAGAGCGGCGCGCTGAAATTAATGGTGATCAGATAGAGCAGGGCAAGCAAGATCAGCTGCGACGCCTGCCGGCTTTGGGTCGCCGCCCATACTGCCGCCACCAGGGTGATGAACAGAGCCAACCACTGTCCCAATTTCGCCATCCAGCTTCGCAATTCACTCCTCCACGGCAGACACTGGCACCGCACTCCGCCAGCTGACTCGGATGGCGTCAGTTTAGCACGTTTGCCGCTTCCCTGCGATTCCGCCGGCCGGCAATGCGGACCGAAGGGCTACAATTTTCCCCTGAACCCGGTTATACTCCCGGTCATGTTTCGATTCAGACTAATCCGCTTCATTATGAATATCATCAGGCTGGTGCTGCTGGCCCGGATCAAGGTAACC
>JAHEFU010000309.1 GCA_024645305.1 Planctomycetales bacterium | reverse complement strand
GGGAATGTGCGCATCCTGGCAATCCTCTCCCCGACCACCACTTCCAGCCTGCAGGCTGCCCAGTACCTGCAGCAGGAAATCATGGAAGCCAAGCCGCAACTCGAGGTGGCGGTTTACGTGGTCTGGATCCAGCAGCGCAGCGGTGACACCTATGATGCGGCCTACGAAGCCACTGCACTGCTGAGCGACCCGCGGGCCAGCCACTACTACGGCTCGGATGCCGCAGCAGCCTACGTGGCGGATGCGCTGGGCTACCCCGGCGAGAAGGCCTGGAACCTGATCATGCAGTTCGAGGACAATGCGCTGTGGGAACCGGAGATGCCGCGGCCGGCGCGCTACTACCACCAGCTGGGCCCTGATCACTGGCTCGGTGCACCGTTTTACGTCACTGGCAACGACCTGCGCAATGCCCTGGCAGCCATGGCGGCGGACCTGGAGGGCTGGAGCTTCTGATTCTTCCTGCCCGCTCATGCAAGTCACGCCTTAGTCGTGACGGGTCCGAAGCTGCGGCGTGGATGAACCACGCCGGGTCGCACACAACAGCGTAGTCTGCCACATGAAGCAAGCTCCTATCGCTGCGGATTGACGAGCGAAGTGCAGACTTGGCCTAGAATCAGGTCATGCTTCAGCCTTCGCCAGCCATGCTGCTGCAGGGCGCATCCGCCCCCGACGGGATCGACTGGCTGACACTGTCCATGCTGCTGCTGGGCGGGCTGGCCTTTTTCCTCTTCGGCCTGGAGCATATGTCCACCAGCCTGCGCGCCGTGGCCGGTGAGCGGCTCAAGGATATGCTGCGCAGGCTCACCAGCCGCCGCTTCAGTGGCCTGCTGACAGGCTTCGGCGTAACGGCCCTGACCCAGAGTTCCTCGGTGACAACGGTGCTGCTCGTGGGCTTCGTCGGGGCCGGCCTGATGCAGCTGAGCCAGACCGTGGCCGTGATCATGGGCAGCAATGTGGGCACCACGATCACGGCACAGATCATCGCCTTCCGCATCTCACACTATGCCCTGCTCCTGATTGCCCTCGGCTACCTGCTGTCACTGCTGGCCAGGCGGCGCAGCCTGAAGCTGTGGTTCAGCGCCGTGGCCGGCCTCGGGATGATCTTCTACGGGATGGAGCTGATGAGCTCGGCCATGCTGCCACTGCGCAGCCATCCGCCCTTCATCAGCAGCATGCTCAGCCTGGAGCATCCCCTGGCCGGCGTTGCCGTGGGCCTGTTGTTCACCGCCCTGATCCAGAGCAGCTCCGCCACCATCGCGCTGCTGATCGCGCTGGGCAGCCAGGGCCTCGTCAGCCTGCCGACGGCGATTGCCATCGCCTTCGGGGCGGAGGTCGGGACCTGCGTGACGGCGCTCATCGCCGGTCTGGGCCGCAGCACCGAGGCCCGCCGGGTGGCCGTCGTGCACATCCTGTTCAACGTGCTGACCGTTGCCATTTCCCTGCCCTTCATCGGAGCGCTGGCGCGCCTGGCCGGGCTGATCTCCCCGCCCCCGCCGGGTCTGGCCCCGCTGGATGCCATGGCCGCCGTGCTGCCGCGGCAGATCGCCAATTCGCTGACGATCTTCAACATTTTCTGGGCCCTGCTGCTGCTGCCGGCCACGGGGGCCTTCGCCGCGATGGCCCGTCGCCTGGTGCGGGAACCGCGCCAGGACCCGGACCCACGGGCCCCGCAGTTCCTTTCGGACGAATTCCTGGCAACTCCCCCCGCCGCCCTGGAGATGGTGCGCCGGGAACTGGGGCGGCAGGGTACGGGCGTGGGAGTGATGCTGACGCGCTCCGTTGACGACGTCCTGCTGGGCAGCAACCAGCAGCTGGCGGAGCTGAAGCTCGCGGACCATGACGCGGACAGGCTGCATGACGCCATTGTGGCCTACCTCGGCCGCGTCAGCCTGGCAACGCTGGGCGATGCCGACAGCCGGGACTTCCTGGCCCTGATGCGCTGCGGCAATGCCCTGTGGCATATCTCCAACATGATCGGCGACCAGCTGGTGCACCTCGGGCGCGAGCGCAATGCGGAGGACCTGCATCTGGAGGCGGAGGTCACGGACACTATCCATGCGGTCCACGCAGCGGTGACGGCAGCCTACGGGCTGGCGCTCAGGGCGCTCACGGATTCGGACATGGAAGCAGCGCGGCAGTGCCGGGAACAGAAGCACGCGATCAGCGCGATGATGGCGGATGCACGGCTGGGGGAGGCCGCGCGGCTCAGGGAGCAGAGCAGCGAGACGATGCAGGCCTACAGCTTCGAAATGGGCGTACTGGAATGCTACAAGCGGATCTACTACTACAGTGCGCGGATCGCCAAGACCCTGCTCAAGGCGGCGGATACGGATGGCAACGGCGACATGGATGTTGACGACGACTGAGGAGCTGGAGACAGGCGAGCCCAGCCGAGAAGCTGGCGACTCCTGCTCGCATACGCCCGGGTGGCGACGCGGACTGCGGGACAGGAATGTTCAACCACAGATTGCACAGAGAAACAGAAACGGTTCATTGCCCGATTGGCATCGGG
>JAHEFU010000308.1 GCA_024645305.1 Planctomycetales bacterium | reverse complement strand
AACCGCTGCGCATCAGGCTCTCACCGGCCCGGCTGCTGATACGGTTCAGTTCCTCCATATCCAGGTCTTCCGGGTTGAGCGTGAATTTGAGTCCCTTGTCCCTGAGGATGTCGAGACTTGCCTCGTTGTCACGTCGCGTAGTGCTGATGAGCTTCTCCCCGGTTGCATTGCCGGTGCTTTTCAGCAGTTTCTGCAGGTCCTGCGGCAGGTTCTGGAAAAACCGCCGCGAGACGATGAGCGAACCGATGCCGTTTGCCATGGGAACATTGGTGACGTAACTGGTCTTCGTGAACCATTGCAGGGCGAGTGCGCCCAGCGGTGGACCATACACGGTATTGATCAGGCCGGTCGACAGGCTGGTGTAGACATCAATGATGGACAGGGGCACCGGCCGGATGCCGCTGGCATCGAAAAAGGCCCGGCCCATCGGGTCTCCCTGCCACTGCCAGATGCGCTGCTTGCGCAGGTCATCGACGCTGTACAGGGGCTCTTTCGAGAAAAACCGCACCAGGCCAACTTCCATCCAGCCCAGCAGCTCGTAGCCATTGTCACGGTATCCCTGCTCGAATTCCGGCATGAGTTTGCCGCGGACATGATCGACCTCATCAAGCGAATTGAACAGGAAGGGCAGTTCCAGGGCGCGCGCCGGTGAATAGAAGTGTCCGATTCCGTAGCCGGTGAAGGCCCCGCCATGCAGCTGGCCGAAGCGAATCTTGCGCAGGACGTCAGGCTCGTCCCCCTGTACACCGCCGGCGTATATCTTGAATGTCAGCCGGCCATCACTCTTGATCCTGACTTCCTCGGCCCAGTCCTCCAGCAGGTCAGTCCAGGCAGTGCCTGTCGGGGCCAGTGTGGCGAACTTCAGCTGCCAGGTTTTTTTCGCCCAGCTTGCCGGACTTGCCGAGAGCAGTGTCAGCGAAATCAACAGGAGAAACACGCGGCGCAGGGACATGGGCACTATCCGGCTCAGAACCAGTCGTTCTCGTACTGCAAAAGATGTGCAGCACGTTCGCGGGCGATGCCATTGATCAGGGCCATTTCCGGGTACAGGTCGGCCGGCGCATCGATTACGCGTGTCAGGCGGTAGCGAAAGGCGGACTGGTCCAGCCGCTGACGTGCCAGGTACTCGGCATAGAGCACGTCGACCAGTAGCAGCCGGTTGTTGTTGATCTCCGCAGCTCGTGCGAAGTGATGTTCAGACTTGTCGAAATCGCCGCCAAACATGGGTGAGCGGCCACCGTAGTAGACACCGAAAAAGATGTGGGCGCCACCGTGATAGAAGGTTTCATCGAGTTCCAGCACGCGCTGCATCATGGTCGCGGCACTGGACAGGGCGGCGATACCGGCCGGGTCGTCACGGTTCAGGTTGATCCAGTTGCTCAGGCAGGATGCGGTCCAGAACAGTGCCGGCACGGCCCGCTTTCCGGCCTTACCAACTGCCGCCTCGAAATCGGCCGGGCTCGAGTCTTCGGGATCCAGCGTCACGCCGGTCTGTGAAAGGGCCTTGCGGGCGTGATCATAGCAGCGGCGGTAGAGCTGCGAGGCGCGCTGCGGATCCTCGAGTTCGATGAAGCCGAAGGCGTAGCCGTAGAAGCCCTGAGCGGCATACAGGCGCATCTCCGTGTTGCCGGGATCCTCGACCAGCATGCCCTCGATCATTTTCAGGTTGGCCGGCATCGAGTCCCGGGCAAGTACCAGGTCTGTTTCCCGGTTCATGGTCTCCATGCTGCTGTCCATGATGCTCTGGCTGCCCCGGACGACCATCTGTCCCGTGGAACAGCCCGAGAGCACCACCAGGGCGAGCGCACCCTGCAGGAAACGTTGTATCGGATTGATTGGCAATGTTTTCATCCGTGTTGTTCTTGTGTCATGTCAACAGTCGTTCGAGAATTCTCTCATAAATCTCTGATAGTGTCTCAATGTCCCCGGCCCCGACATGCTCGTTGACCTGGTGAATGGTTGCGTTCAGCGGACCCAGCTCCAGTACCTGTGAGCCGGTGGGTGCAATAAAGCGACCGTCAGAGGTGCCGCCTGCCGTGGACAGACGGGTCGGCTTGCCGGTGATCTCCCGGATTGCCTCAGAGGCAGCGTCAACCAGTTCACCGGCGGGCGTGAGAAAGGGTTCGCCCGAGAGCTTCCATGCCAGTTCATAGTCCAGTCCGTGCCGGTCCAGGATCGCTTCCACCCGTCCGCGTAGCGCGTCGGCGGTGGACTCGGTGGAGAAGCGCAGGTTGAACACGACATCGATTTCCCCGGGTATGACATTCTCGGCGCCGGTGCCGCCATGTATGTTGGAGATCTGGAATGTCGTGGGCGGGAAGAATTCATTGCCGCGGTCCCATTCCTCGGCGGCAAGCACGGCCAGTACCGGTGCAGCACGGTGGATCGGGTTTTCGGCCAGCTGCGGGTAGGCCACATGGCCCTGCCGGCCGCGAATGCAGAGCCTGCCGTTCAGCGAACCGCGCCGGCCGTTCTTGATGACGTCGCCGAGTTCCTTCTCGCTGGACGGTTCGCC
>JAHEFU010000115.1 GCA_024645305.1 Planctomycetales bacterium | reverse complement strand
AGGAGCAGAAGCAGAAGCAGAAGCAGGAGCAGGAGCAGGAGTAGTTGCTTCCTTCAGGTAGCATCTATGCATACAGACCAGCAGATGGGCTGGAGAAGCAAGCAAGGGAATATGTATGGGACAGCGGACTGAAGAGATACCTGATCGCAGCCACAGGCGGCGGATATTGCTGCTTGTGTTGCTTCTGCTACTGCTGGGCCTGCTGTTAGTCCGTGGCAAGTGGGAGCAGGCTGACAACAGGAGTGCTGCGGGCAGCGCGGATGCTGCCGGCCAGCCGCAGCCAGCTCGGGTCACGCCAATGGGAACGATAGTGACCGAGGATGGCAATGATCTCCCGGAAGTGGATTCCGTCCCGCTGGAAACTGACGAGGACTTCGCCCGGTTCTGGGGGAGCTTGCCGCAGGATGCGCAGGCCCGGCTGGAGGAGGTCAACCAGGGCGAGCAGTGGCTGAAGCAGAACCTGCAGGGGTACAAGGCTGATGCCGCCATGCAGGAGCTGGATGAAACGCTGACGAAACTGAAATCCACCCGGTGGCACGAGGCAGGCCTGCAGGTCGGGGAAGCCCTGGACTGGCAATTGCCACTTGAGTTCGACAGCGCTCCCTGGGGCCTGTCTGAGATCAGCCTGCACAATCTTGACAGCGACCCGCCGCTGGAGGGCCTCATGCTCCACCACGAGGGGTATGTTGCCATTGAGCTGGACAGCGGGGAGCAGCGCAGCCTCTTCGGGAAGGATGACACCACATACATTGAAGCCGTCTGGGACAGGGCGGATGGCGGCGCTGCTGAGTTCTTCGTGCAGCGCCTGGATGCAGAGGGCCTGTCATTTGAGGAAATCAGGGAAAGGCTGGAAGAACACCTGGTGCTTGACATCCGGGGAAACGTGTTGCTTGAGCTCAGCGGTGGAGCGGCGATCTTCGAGCAGTTCGCTGACATGGACGGGGATGGGGATGATGAACTGTTGCTCTACCATCGCGACACCAAGAGCCAGGAACCGAGGCTTTGGGCCATAAACAGGGCGGGTGAAGAGCTCTGGTCAACTACGGACACCACAATGGGCATTGTGTTTGCCAGTGGCGACTTCGATTGTGATGGCATGGATGAGCTACTCTCAGGCAAGGCCCGGGAGAATCCGATGGATGGTGTTGACAGAATTGTAGTTGGCATCGGCCAGGAGCCGACGGAATTCCCGGTGGAGGATGCCCGGGTCAGATTCAACGGGGTCCGCTCCATGGGTGACCTGGATGGCGATGGCTATGATGACATTGTCTCCGATGGCCTGATCGTATTCACGGGTGCCGGCAGGACGGAGTACCTCAACTGGCCGCACGGCTGGAACAGCATGTGGATTGCCGGAATCATAGACATGGTTCATCCGCTGTGGTACAGGCATGAACAGGTCTTGATTGCAGTATTGAGCGAAGGGATTTCCGAATACCACAGCGACACATTTGTCATCTGGAATCTCAAAGGTGAGATCATTTACCAGCAGACTTTCGGGGAGGAGCTGTTCTCACTAGAAGTGGACAGGGGCAGTAACACGATTGCCCTCCTGAGCAGCCACTACCTTAGGGTGCTGGAACTGCAATGATGGTGACCGGCAACAATACTGGATCAGGACAGAGCCGCAGGCTGACGATCGGCTGCCTCGTTGCCATCCTCGCAATCGCTGCTCTCGCCGGCTGGGCCGGGGTGCGGGGCTGGTACTACGTCAACGGCCGGAATGAGATCAACCTGGATGGCAGCTATGAGCAGATGCTGGCCTCGTTGCCGCTCGAAAAGAGGGAAGAGCTCAGCCAGAATGTCATGTTCTCCTTCAGGGACAACTTCGAAGATTTCAGGCTTGGCAGGATTTCAAAGGCCGAACTCATGAAAGAAGTTGAATTGTTTGGCTGGTACAACCAGCTAGAGGGAAGAGAAGCATTGCCGCCGAGGACATACATTGGGAATTCACCTGAATGGCAGGAGATTGCAGGTGCGGAAGGGATAAAACGGGGATTGCTGGCTGTTGGCAACTTTGACAGTGATTCTGCCGAGGAGATTCTTGTAGGTGTCCGGGATGTATTCCTGCTCGGACTGGACGGAAGAAGGGAAGATATCCAGCTTCAGATTCCTGAATCTTGCAGGAGGATCATGTATGTTCCGGCCAGCAATGGCCAATCGCCTGCGATTTTTGTATCCCTGGGGACCAGTGCCGAACATGCAATGGAAGGGACCAGAGATTACTCAGTTATCAACCTGTCAGATGAATCGTCCTCACAGTTCAGCAGTACTTCATTAATGAAGCCCTTCGCCAGTCTCGGAGACAATGGCGAACAGGCAATCCTGACAAGGATTCCTAACGGGGAGGAAGGGAAGGACTCAGTCCTTTTGTCCCGTGATGGCACACTGCTGGCTGATGTGCCTGACAACTTCCTGCCGGCAATGGCATTGACTGGCGACATTGACGGTGATGGAATCCATGAGCTGCTGGCCTACGTGAGGGAAGATGCTGGAATGCTGAGTGAATCCGTCTGGTCGTTCGATGTAGTCAATGGGATGAGGGAATGGCCGCAGCTTCCCGGACGCTCCTTTGGTGGCTGGCCGGAATGGACTGGCGATATTGATGGCGATGGAAGAGATGAGTTGCTGTATTCATATACAAATACGATTGCTGACGCTGTCCAGGGTGATCCAGTGACACTGGAAGCGCCGGATGGATTCAGTCCATTCATGCTGGATAACGCAGTCAACGGAAACATGGACATGCTGAAGACCGGCAAGGCAAGCTACATGGTTGCGGCGGTGGTCTGGCGTGGAACAAGCCCCGATATCCTTGGAATCTGGGACTCAGAAGGCCGCCTGGTCCACTGGGAGTCGATTGGTGGCTACATAGATCAGCTGCATGTCGTCAATGATGGAGGATCTGATCGTGTCCTACTGATACTTGAGGACAGCATACAGATCAGCAAACCGGGCTGGACACTATAGCAGCCATATGTCCGCGGCAGGGTGTCGCGATTACGCTAATGCAATCGCGGCAGCAGCGTACCTTCAGCCCGACCCGGATGGCTTAGCCAGCCACAGGGCCAGACCGTATTCTGTTTCCCGCTCACCCAATGGTTCGCGGGTCTGCAATTCAGTTCGAAGCAAGCTCCTCTCTGATTGCACGTTACAGGAGAATTTTCCATGGCAGCAGCGTAACTTCAGCGCGACCGGGCGAAACTTGCTTTCGACCCAGTGCCAGACCATCGAGCCCGTGGGTGAGATGGCAAAAGAATATGAACATATCCGCCGCACGCTACGATTAAGCAGATGATGAGACGACCATTAATGGCCTGCCTCCCGCCGATCATGCTGGCTGTGCTCTGCCTGTACATGCAGCTGCTGTGTGTGGCGCTGCTGCCGGCGCGGCACCTGGCAAGTCCCGAGCGGATTGCCGTCGTCCAGTATGACCCCGCTTACCCGCATCTCGAGGTGCTGGAGAACCGCGTGCTGGCGGAGACCGTCTCCGGTCTGTCCGAGGATGAGCGCGCTGCACTGTGGCGTGAGCACGGCCTGCAGCTGACCTTTGAATGGGTCAACGAGGACAGTGGCTTCACTTACCACGAACTTGATGTCAGGCAGCCAGGTATAGCCGGGCAGTTACTGGCGACGCTTCAGGGGCATGAGTCACAGCGCAGCTTGATTGATGTGGTTGAACGGCTGGAGGCAGACCCGCGTGTCAACTGGGCCGCGCCGGATGCCCTGCTCATGGAATGGAGCGAGGCGGATCTCGGCAAGGAAGTGGCAGCGGTGAACCCGGCGGTGGCCGCGATGTTCATTGATGAGCGCTACCAGAACATGAAGGGCGGGCTGCCGGCCTGGGAGGCCGTGGCCGAGGAGAAGCGCCAGGCCCCGATGCCGCTGTTCGAGTACTACCGGCTGTGTGACCCCGCGGGCAACAGCGTGGACTGGGCCGAACCGCTCAAGACCTCGGACATCTTCCTCGCCGGCAATGCGAAACTGTTTGGCAACGGCGAGGCGGCGAGCCATGCTGAATACGGCAATGCCGGCTCACCGGGGCTGGCCCCGGTGACGGTCTGCGTGGCGGACACGGGCGTGTTCGTGAACCACCCGGACCTGGCGGGACGCCTGCACGGTGATGCGCTGGATGCCAACTACCGCAACTACCGCCGCATCGGCCCTGACAAGAGACCGGGCCCGGCTGTGGAGCTCAGGAACCGCGATGACGAGCGGACGACGGGCCTGCCCCGGGAGGCGATCCAGGGCCGCCCGGCCTCGCACGGCACCTCCGTGGCGGGCATCATCACGCGCTGCACGGCGGACTACGAGGATGGCAACCCGGGCATCCGGATCCTGCCGGCCAGCGTGAAGAGTGCCAGCACGTTCCGGATGGTGGGTTACAAGGTCAAGAGCCCGATCAGCGCCTTCATCAAGCTTGTCAACGCACTCAGTGAGAACTACCCGGTGACGGGGGACAGCTCCAGCCGGGGTCCGGCAGGGCAGGGCGAGCTGCGCGTCGTCAGCGTCAGCGCCTCGGTCCCCAAGGCCCTGTTCAGCGAGGCGGAGTGGAAGGTGGTTGCCAACGTGGTGGGCAAGGCCAGCGGCAGCATCTGGGAGGACATCTCGGTGAATGACAGGCTGTACGTGTTCGCCGCCGGCAATGAGGCCCAGGGAGTGACCAACAAGCCGGGCGAGGAGGACTATGTGCTCAGCGTCAGCGCCTGCATGCCCGCCGATCCCGGTGAGCCCTGGATCAGCCCCGCGAGCAGCGAGGGCAGCAACCTGGAGGCGCACTGCGTCAGCGCGCCGGGCTACGGCCTGATCACCAGCCGGATCTATCCGCATCCGAACCTCAGCTACCTGCCGGGTGATGAATTCCGCAGCTCTGCCTACCGCACCGTGCCCCAGGTGGACTTCCCCTGGGATCGCCGGACCAACACCTTCAGCGCGACGAGCGGGGCCACGCCGCAGGTTTCGGCGCTGGCCGCCCTGCTCTATGCCCAGGACCCCACGCGCAGCTGGGAGGATGTGAAGCAGCGCATCGTGGACAGCACCGCCGGGCGCAGGCTGAGTGCGGACTACGGCGAGAGCATGGGCCTGATTGATTACGCGCTGGCCCTGGACTGGGGCCGGACGCGGGGCAGTACCACGGTGGAGCTGAACCGCAGCGCAGCGGTGATGGACTGACGCTGCCGCTATAATTCATGCATGGACCAGGAACAGAAAACCCCCGAACAGCTGGCTGAGGAAGCCCGCCAGAAAGCAGAGATGGAACAGGCCCGCCAGGTGCTCAATAAAGTTGACAACCCTGAGGGGATCCACATCCGTGACGGCAAGGTGCATCTCTTCGGCTACAGCGAACCGCTGCCGGAGGACGTCCTGCCCGGCAAATGTGTGCAGAATATGAACGTGCGGCTGGAACTCACACCACGGCGTTATTCATGGTGCTCCTGCGGGCATTCCCAGACCCAGCCCTGGTGTGATGACAGCCACCGCGACGAGGCCCACTGCACCAACCGCAAGAGCTACAAGTTCGAAGTCAAGGAGACCGTGATGGCGAGCCTGTGCATGTGCCGCCAGACGAAGGTCCCGCCCTTCTGCGACGGTACGCACAACAAGCTGGACTGCGTGGATGGCAAGTGCGTGTGGAAAGAGAGTGAGGAGTGAGGAGGGAGTAGTCAGGAGCAGAGGGCAGTAGTGGAGGTGCGATCCCGCCTGGGCGGGACTGTCGCACAATCAAATTGAAGAAGTGAAAGAAGTTCTTAGTTGTTAGTGGCGGCGGCTTCCAGCCGACGGGCTGCAGCTGATTTTGAAGATTTTTTTATATGCTTTATCAGTAGATTCTACTGTCTCATTAGTATAATGTCTTCAACATAGGTGAACACGTAAACACGTTCCTAAAGAGGAAATATGACAATCACTTCTAACCCTGCGTCCTTTTCTGGGACAATCGCCTTGCTTGATGTTCTTGGGGCAGGCGCGTATGATATTGGCAAATCGATGGAATTGATCGCAAAGCGGAACGAATGTGTTAATAGAGCGTTTTCCGCTTTAGAGGAAGCATCTAAAAAATCAGCAGAGAAATTTGGCAATGCTTCTGAATACTACTATCAAATATTGACCCCAAGTGTGTTGACTTTTGGAGATACGATTGCATTTGTATGGAGGGATGAAGATGGTAAGGAACTTTACCAATTAGACGGAGTTATTGCATTTGTTTCACTGGTTCATAATATGTTATTTCATCGCGGAGAATTTGTTAGAGGATCAATAGCGCGAGGTGAAATCGTGTTTGATCCAGATTCAAACACAGTATTGGGTCCGGCAGTTGCGGCATCAGCTAGATGTTACGATAAACATCAAATGATTGGAGTAATCGCTGATGAATCGTTGTCCTCCTCTCTAACGTCACTATATGATTCAGATAAGAGTGGGAGTTTCATTGAGACCTATGGAAGCACTTTCGAAAAATACCAAGTTCCCTATAAAGGAGGTAAGAAACAAGACCTCTGGACGCTGAATTGGCCAAGTGTGATGAGCAAGCATCTCAGCCAGGAAGCGCTTTCAAAACGTGGATTTCAATCCGCAGGTGAAGTTATTGCCAATAAGCTCGATCAGCATGAATGGCCCGAAAGAGATATTGAAAAGCGAAAAAATACTATGGAATTTGTAGAACGACTTTTAGGAAGTTAGACTATCTGATACCTCCTCACAGTCCGATATAAAACACTAGTTGTGAAGTCGGTGGCTCTATCCCAATATGGGTTGGCCGGCAGCATAAAGGAGGCCAGACCATGGTCAGGCTAGGATGGAGTTTTGAGTGGGGAGTTTGGAGATGCGAAAGTCATTCCAAGGCGTGTCTTATATCTGTTGCCAATCCGTGGGATTGGCCACCTGTCAGGCCATGGGCCTGACCTCCGCTACCCCTTACAACCCAGTTCCTACAACCGGAGTGTCGGCTTTCAAGCCGCCGCTACACGAGATCCTTCACTTTCTCCCAGTCGGCGAGGAAGCTCGCCAGACCCTTGTCCGTCAGTGGGTGCTTCGTGAGCATGCCGATGATGCTGCCCGGGATCGTGGACACATCGGCCCCGATCAGCAAGGCTTCCAGCACGTGCTTGGGATGGCGCAGGCTGGCCGCGAGGATCTGCGTGTCATAGCCGTAGTTGTCATACACCTGGCGGATCTGGCCGATGATCTCCAGCCCGTCATGCCCGATGTCATCCAGCCGCCCGGCGAAGGGCGAGATGTAGGTCGCGCCGGCCTTGGCCGCCATGTAGGCCTGCACCGCACTGAAGCACAGTGTGCAGTTGGTGCGGATGCCTTCCTTCGAGAACTGCACGATGGCCTTGATGCCGTCGTCAATCAGCGGCACCTTGACCACGATGTTCTTATGCCAGCCGGCGATTTCGTGGCCTTCCTTCAGGATGCCCGCAGTGTCCGTGGCCACGACTTCCGCACTGACGGGGCCGTCCACGATGTTGCAGATCTCGAGCACGCGCTCCTTGAAATTGCACTTTTCCTTCGCCACAAGCGAGGGGTTGGTGGTCACGCCGTCTAGCACACCCATTTCCGCCGCATGGCGGATTTCGTCAAGGTTGGCGGTGTCAATGAAGATCTTCATGTGTTGCCTCTCGGGGGAATTCGCTGTGATTCTAGCACCGGGGCTCAGGCCGGGCGGGCGATGGCGAAGGCGGCCCAGACGGCCAGCAGTCCGAGTACCACGTTGAGCCCGATGTTGAGGACCGCCCTGAGCGGTTCACCCTGGTACAGCAGGCCATAGTTGTCGACGCTGAAGGTGCTGAAGGTGGTGAAACTGCCCATGAAGCCCACGCTGAGCAGCAGGCGGACGGTCTCGGGGGGGCCGAAACGCTCGGGCAGGGCGGCCAGCAGCCAGGCCATCAGGAAACTGCCGATCACGTTGACGGCGAGGATGCCCCAGGGGAAATTGCCGCCGCTGCGTGCGGCGATGAATCCGGCCAGCCAGTAGCGGGCCACTGCACCCGCGAAGCCCCCGGCTCCCACGAGCAGGCTGTGTGTCAGGATCTGCAGTCTGCTTCCTCCATCCAGCGGCCATTGTATATGAGGCTTGCTATCATAGTCCGCATGACAGCAACTCGCTGGCTGATTTCCATCGTGCTCATCGGCCTGGCTGGCCTGGCCGGCTGGCTGGGTGCGCGGGAATACCGGCCACCCGCTGATGCCGGGGAGCAGCGCCTGGGCGAGCGGGCCATGCGGCTCTACCTGGCCTTGTCCATCTTTGACTTCGAGACCATCCACCAGCTGTATACCCCTGCCCAGCAGCAGGCTGAGGCCAGTGAACTCAACAAGAAGGCCCGGCGCTGGAAGCAGGTCTTCGAGAAGGACTTCGAGGAATCCCACCGCCGGGACCTGACGATGACCGCCGAAGCGCTGAAGCCCGGCGATCTCGAGATCCGCATTGAGGGCGACTGGGCCCTGATACGTGGAGAACATGATGTCTATGTGGAGGGTCAGGTGGTGAAAATGGCCCTGGATCCCACGGTCTGGGTGCGCTCCGGGGGCGACTGGTGGATGTACCAGTTGAGCAACCCGGAACTGGTGGCCTACGGCAATCCGCCGGACTTCGCGCGGCAGGTCATCTTCAAGCGTGGCTTCCAGGAGGCCACCCTGGATATGGATACCGGTGAGGTGCTGGATACCAGGGAGGAACTGCTTGAGCAGCAG
>JAHEFU010000114.1 GCA_024645305.1 Planctomycetales bacterium | reverse complement strand
ATTTGCCGCTTTCATCAACGGCATAGAAGCTGCCGGCATCATTGCCCACATAGACCGTGCCGTCTGCACCGACCGCCGGACTGGAGAAGATATTGTCGGCGGTGAAGTACTTCCACTTGAGGGTCCCGTCCGGGTGCACCGCATACAGGAAATCGTCAAAGCTGCCGAAGCAAATGGTCCCGTCCGGAGCAATCGCCGGGGAACTGTCAACGGAGCCTGCCGTGTCAAACACCCATCGCCGATTGCCGTCGGATGTCACCGCGTGCAGGTCACCGGAGGGACGACCGATGTAGATCGTGCCATCGCTGCCAATCGCCGGACTGGACCAGATCGCACCTGCGGTAACGAGGTCATAGTTCCACTTGAAGCTGCCGTCCGGGTTGATCGCCCAGAGGTAACCGTCTCCGCCGCCGACGTAGATTGTCCCGTCCGGTCCCACCGCCGGCGTGGAGTAACCGGCCTCCGAACCGATGGTGTAAGTCCAGTCCCCCGCATTCGTCGGCGGACCGCTGTGGATGCTGCGCCTGTTCATGGACGGGCCCATGTGGAACTGGCTGCTGTCACAGGGCAGCTGCAGGTCGATCGTGGCCTCATCCGTGTCACCAGCACTGTCAGTCACCCGCACGCGGCAGGTGTATGTTCCCCGCAGGTCGTAGAGATGTTGCTCAGCAGGTGCGGCGGAATAACTGTCGAATGTACCGTTGTTGTCAAAATCCCACTCATACTTCTCGATGCTGCCATCCGGGTCATTGCTGCCGGAGGCGTCGAAGTTGATCAGGAATGGCGCATAGCCGTTTGTGCGGTCGGCCTGCAGATTGGCCAGCGGCGGAATGTTCACGCTGCCGCTGACACTTATCTCCAGGCTGGCGGAATCGATGTCGCCATCCACATCCTCAACCGTGACCGTTGCCTGGAAGGTGCCGGCCACATCATAGACATGGCTTGGCGTACCGCTGAAATCCAATCTGTCAATCGTACCGTCGCCCTCGAAGTCCCAGTAGTACTTCAGCGGGGCATTGCCCTGCGATGCCGTGGCATTGAAGCTCACCACCAGGGGTGCCGGTCCGCTTGCGGCATCAGCGCTGACGCTGGCGTTCACGGGCGAATCCTCAGGCGCAGCCACGATGCTCAGCGTATCCACATCCCAGACTCCACCGTCGTCCACAACCCGCAGTTTGGCATTGAACACGCCGGCTGCTGCATAATCGTTAGCACTGGCTGTGACATGCACTATGTCGGTGTCATCCCAGACGTCGTAAATCCCATCGCCGTCGAAGTCCCAGCCGCCCCCCACGATGGCGCCGTCGAAGTCCTCGCTGTCAGCGCCGCTGAAGTCCACACTGAGGGGCACCATGCCGGACGAAGGTGTTGCGCTGGCCACTGCCACGGGCCGGCTGTTGCCGGTGATGATCAGTGAGACGGAGCCAAGGGCCACTGCATCGCCACTGACCCCGCGGATCCGCGGCCGGATGATGCCCGTGCGCGATGTATCCGCCTGGATGTTTCCGCTGGCCTGGCCTGATAGCTCAAAAATGCCATCACCATCCACATCAATGTCATACGTGTCAGCCCCACTGGCCGTCAGATTGATCGTGCTGCCGATCCCTCCACTGACTGCATCGCTTTGCAGCAGGACAGCTGGCGGGCTGCCCGGAAGCGGCGTGGCGGAAATCAGCGCACTCGGTTGGCTGCGATTTCCGGAGTGGTCAATAGCCGCGATACGCAGGTAGGTCTTTCCCGCCAGGCCATTGAGCAGGAACCGGGTGGATCCCTCCAGCATTGCAACCTTGCGGACAGCCGCCGAATCCGGGTTGATGAAGGACCTGTCTGCATAACTGATTTCGTAGCCCGCCAGGTCCGGGGCGATCACGGGATTCCACTGCAGCTCCAGCCCAGCGCTGACCGGGCTGGCCGTCAGTCCAGCCGGTTGGGGAGGCGCCTGGGTATCCATTCCGTCAAATGGATTCAGGCTGATACCCACCACATCCACGGCGGAACCGTCCCAGACCAGAATGCTGATAAACATACTGCCGACACTTGAGAGGAAGTCATCTCCGTCCACGATTCCCTTGCCGAGGGACAGGCGCACGTGGCTGTCATTGAAGGGACCGTGCCACTCCCAGCGTCCGGAGCCGTAATTGGCTATACCTATGTAATAGGACGATGGGCTGCTGCCTGAGCTGGCCAGCAGGTTCACGTCAGTAGCGATGGTACCGGGCTGTTGCCCCGCCAGCGGTATGCGCCAGATACCATGGACTGATTCCCCGGGCGCGCTTTGCATGCGGGCAGCCTCTCCATTCTCGGTCAGTCCTCCCACGGAACCCTGGAACCAGTCGCGTCCGGCGCTGAATTCGGAAGCTGCATCAATCCCGCTGACATGGCTATCCCCGCTCTCCCAGGGCTGCAGGGCATCCTGCGGCAGCCCGGCGGGCAGGAGGGCATGGTCCAGTGGGCCTAGTCCTGTTGCAGCCTCAATTACGGGAGATACCGGAATCCGTGACCGTTCTGTGGATCCACAGGATCCAAGCAGCAAAGCCAGACCAGTAACGATGAGTACGGGGATATTGCGCATGTCATGCCCCTTGGTAATGCTGTCTGAATTATAACAAACCCGGACCTGGCTGATGCAGCTGTGCCGGCCCGTTGCAGTAGCCAGACTGATTGAGACCAATAATCAGTTTTGATTGAATGTGGACAGCTTCTTGATCCATTCCAGAAAGAGTGCTAGAGTTACCGGGATCAAGGGGCATTGTGTACGCTAGGTATATTGTGTCCGTTGTTGCAAACGGCCCAGCCGGGACCGTCCAGGGTTGAGAATTTAGAACATCGGGTGGAACCAAACGTCCAATGAGCTTCGTGGAACGCAATGTGAAGAAAGCGGGACTGACGCCGGAAGAGGAACTGCACCTCTGGCAGAACTACAATTCCCGCGCACGCGCCCGCATCGTTGAGGCCTACCAGCCGCTGGTCTTCCACATCTTCGGCCGCCTGGGCCTGAGCCTCGGCGAGGAAGCAGTCGACCTGATCAGCGAAGGCAATGTCGGCCTGATCCAGGCAGTGGACAACTACGACTACCACCGCGGCGTACCCTTCAAGAGTTACGCCTACCTGCGGGTCAAGGGCGCGATGATCGACTACCTGCGCAGCCAGAAGATCGCCGTGAAGGGCGGGGAGCTGCGTGAGTTCGACTTCTTCAGCTCACTGGCCGCCGAGGGCAAGGACAAGTACAGCATTGACCGCCTCGAATTCGTCTGGGGCCACCTGCCGGCACTGTCTCCCCGTGAATCACAGATCATCAAGGGCCTGTACCAGGACGGCCTGAGCCAGCGCGAGCTGGCCACCCGCCTGAAGTGCACCCCGGCCAATATCTCGATCCTCCACGGACGCGCTGTGAAGCGCCTGAAGAAGTTCGTGGCGGAGGAACGGCGGCGCGGCATGGCGGCCGGCATCGCCTGGTTTTAAACAGGGTTATTCACGTTCGCATCAGCATCCACAGGTGTGATACGGACGCCATCAGCAATTATTCACTTGGACGGGGCCCTGTTGAAGGGCCCCGTTTTTTTTACGCATCTCCGAAGGCGTACAGTACGCCGCTGAATGTCGTGATGTACAGGCGGCCTTCCCTGCTGAGGGCACAGCCACCCCAGAAGTCGCTGCCCGTGGCATGGGACCAGAGCTCGTTTCCATCGCTGTCCACGGCGTAGACCACACCGTTGTGGGCCCCGAAATAACTGGTTCCGTTTGCGTCAATGGCGGGTGAGCTGTCAATGGATGGGGCCGTGCTGAAGACCCAGCGGTTGGTGCCGTCTGGATTGACGGCATGCAGCCCATTACCGGTTGTGCCTACGACAATTGTCAAGTCTGGTCCAATCGATGGTTTGCATTCACCTACAGCTCCTCCGCAGTCATAGGCCCACAGCAGGCTGCCGTCCGGTGCCAGGGCCGTCAGCTTGCCGGACTGGTCGCCGAAGTAAATCTTGCCGTCCGGTCCGACAGCGGGACTGTTCAGGATCTGACTACCCGTATCATAGGACCACAACATAGTGCCATCTTCAGTCCATGCGCTCATGTACTGGTCGCTCATCTCAGAGTAGAACGTGCCATCGTGCCCGATTGATATTGATGTCGGTCCGGGGATCGTCTCAAACAGTGCCTTGAACTTTCCATCCGGACTGTAGCCAAGTGAGGCATACGATGCGGAGTTTACATAAATGTCTCCTGTGCGGGTGATGGCAGCTGTACTCCAGACTGAGGCTCCCGCAAGTTCATCCCAGAACTTGAGGGCAGAATGGGAGTAAGCCATTAATCTTCCTACATCATTCGCCGTATAGACGCTTCCATCAGGGCCAATCGAAGGTGTAGCATGAACGATCCCACCTATGTCCAGGGCCCACCAATCACCGCCATCCGGCTGTATCGCCCGAACAAGACCGTCCCAGCCACTGACATAGATTCGGCCATTCAGGGCAATGGAAGGAGAAGAGTCACACTGGGATCCCGTCGAATAGGTCCAGAGAATGTTGTTTGTCTGCGGACCGACATGCGGGCTGAGGCCGCGACGGTCGTAGCCCATGCCGAGGGTTGACCATTCAGTTGGCAGGGTGATGTTGATGTATGTCGTCGCCTGGCCGCCGAGGTCATCCGTGACTCGCAGTACCGGAGTGTGCCAACCCATGAAAGGATACGAATAGACGATTTGTGATACTTCGCCGGACTGTTCGTAGCTGCCGTCGCCGTTGAAGTCCCATTCATACAGCACGATCTCTCCATCGGGGTCGAAACTGCCCTCGGCATAGAACCTTACGTCAAAGGGAGCATACCCGGTTGTCACATCGGATGTCAGCACCGCCGTGGGCAGTTCATTGGTGGAGCTGCCTCCCTCCACCTGGATCGCCACGGTGTCAACGGCCCAGGCGTTCTGGCTGTCCGTCGCGCGCAGCTTGGCGTTGAAGGTGCCGCCGTCCGTGTACTCGTGGTCCACGGACAGGCCGCTCACGTCGTCATCGTAGAAGCCGTCGCCGTCGAAGTCCCAGGCCAGCGCCATCGCGCCCGCGTCATCCTCCGCATCCTGGGCCTCGCCCGTGAAGCTGACCGTCAGCGGGGCCACCCCGTTCTGGGGTGAGGCCGTCACGCTGACCGCCGGGCGGGTATTGCCGGAGATCAGGAGCGAGACGCTGCCCAGTGCCACCGCCGTGTTGTCAACTGAGTGCCCGCGCACCTTCGGCCGCACGATGCCCGGACCAGGGATCACCGCGACGCGGAAGTCCGTTGTGTCATCCGTGATCTCGTAGATCCCGTCACCGTCCAGGTCCCAGTCGTAGCTCTCGGCACCACCGGCACTCAGGCCGATCGAGGCCGCGATCCCCGCGCTGACCGTATCGGTCTCCAGCACCACCGGCGGCGGATCACCCGCCAGGGCAGTGCCGCTGACGATCTCGCTCGGCGCACTGGCATTGCCCGCCAGGTCCACAGCGGACAGGCGCGCAAACACGCTGCCCTGCAGTCCCCGCAGCACATGCTGTGTGCTGCCTTCAAGATAGTCCACGCGCCTGACACCGGCTGATGTGGCGGAAATAAATGATTTGTTGCTGTAGTAGATCCTGTAACCTGCCAGGTCCGGCGCCTGCACCGGCAGCCAGTTCAGTTCCAGCCCACCCGTGACGGAAGTCGCACTCAGACCCAGTGGTGTGGCCGGGGCCGAAGCATCACCCAGGTCCAGGGTGTTGACACCCACACCGACCACATCGAGGCTGCTGCCCCGGTCCGCGGCAATCATCACGAAGGTATTGCCCAGGCTGCTCGTGAAGTCATCGCTGGCCAGGCGGGCCGCCTCCAGGCGCACATGGCTGTCCCGGTAGGGGCCGTGCCATTCCCAGCGATGGCTGCCGTAGTTGCTGATCCCCACCGAGTAGCTGCTGGACCCGCCCAGCAGGTTGGCATCGATCGACAGCACCGCCGGCTGCTCGGCCGCCAGGCTGATGCGGTACATCACCCAGGCCGCCGCATCCGGCACCGTGCCGTTCAGGCGGGCCGCCTCCTGGTTGGCGGTCACGTCACCAGCGGAATTGAAGTACTCAATACCGGGCGTGATGTCAGTCTCCAGGTTGAGCGAGGAGGATGAGCGGGGCGGAACGGTCACATGCCCATTGCCATCCAGCTGCTCCCAGGGCTGCAGCCTGTCAAGGGGTAGACCCGATGGAAAAGCTGCTGTGCTTATCTGTTCCGTGTTGCCCAGATGTTCCGCAGCGGATTGTCCCGCCGGTTCATTTGAGCCACATGAAACCAGAACCATCACTACGGCCAGTGCCGTGACAAAGTACACCGTAGGCGACATTGTGCGTGTCCTCCGGAACAGAAGTGGATTGATTGTAGGGCAAATCTGTTCAAAAACCACTTTGCCCGAAAATCATTATCCGGGGCTGAAAGCCCGGTACAGGACAAGCTGAATTCAAAGGGCTGCAACAATGTGATACGGACGCCATCAGCAATTATTCACTTGGACGGGAGCCGCAAGGCTCCCGTTTTTTTCTGACATGACGTGGAAGAAGTCGCTGCTAGAACAGAATGGCGTACCAGGCACTAAAGGAAGTGGAGAAGGCGAAAGCCGGATGCCCATTGATAACTGCAAAATTGCATGGTGCCGGGTTTGGCGCATCAAATTCCGTGACCGACACGTCATTCCAGGCACTGGGATGATTGCCCTGAAGGGTGCTGGATCTTGCTAGTCCCAGGGCATCCAGCTCGTTGTCAAGATATCCAATTATCGGCTTGCCATCCAACACGCTCAGATTGCCGTAGAATCCCACTCGGTGATTGAGTTCGCCGTCTATGTAAACACTGTTCCAGTCATTGAAGTTTCCAGGCTCAGCCTGCAATGCCCGGGCAAAGAACAGACGGCCATTCACTCCTTCCACATAGGTCAGGCAGGGCCTGCCGCTGATTTCCCGCAGACCCAGGCCGGCGGCATAGGAAATCTGTGAATCTGCACTGTCCATAACAACATGATCTGCCCAATCGCCCGGCAGCGCTCCATCCGTCGATGAGCTGCGGGCGTACTTGACCGCATCAATATCAATTTCACTGTATGAAACAGCAGGCCGACCATTGATCTCAGCCAGAGAAGGGTATTTGGCATAGTCTGTGTCTACTGTAACAATCTGCGTCCAGTCCAGTGGGCTCATGCCGTTACTGCTTGTGCTCCGGGCATACTTGAGTGATTTGTTCGTCATGTCCTCGTAAGCAATCGCCGGATTGCCATCAATTACAGCAAGTGAGGGGTTGTACCCCACATCGTCAGCAAAATCGACGGTTACAGTCGTCCAGTCCGTCAGCAGTTCACCCGTACTGCTGCTGCTGCGGGCATACAGCAGGTCAAGACTGGTGACATCCGTGAAAGCGATAGCCGGATTGCCATTGATTTCAGACAGCGAGTCCTGATTGCAGACGAAGCTGCCCTGGAATGCCAGGTTAAGAATCGTCCAGTCCTCCTCCACTCCCAGCGGATCACCGGCCCGGGAAAAGATTACATTGTATGGATCTATTGTGTAGTGGACAATTGCCGGCTGGCCGGCAACCACGGCCAGTGAAGGGAAGTACCCTGTCTTGTCATCAACGGTTCCCGCCTGCACCAGCTTTGTACGCCAGCCGTGGACGGTGTATGTGATGTCAACAGTAGCCTGCTGGCCACCGCTGTCCGTCACCCGCAGGCCGATATCGTAATAGCCCGGTTCAGGGATGTTGAGCTCATGCAGGGGATCCGTGCCGGCATCAGTCTCAAACGTGCCGTCACCATCCAGGTCCCAGGCGTACTGGGTAATCGTCTCACCCTGAGCTGCCCGCGATCCGGAAGCATCCAGGCTGATGTCCGTGTTGTAGCTGCCTTCCGGCGGATCAGCGCTGAAGCTTGCCAGCGGTTGGCTGTGGTCCTCCCCCGTGGCCAGGATCGCCAGGCTGGCAACGCTCCAGGCCTCCTCCGTATCCTCCACATAGAAGCGGGAATTGAACAGCCCGGGACTGAGGAAGGTGTGAGCTGCCGGATTGGTTGTATCAGTGTCCGGCTCATAGATCCCGTCCCCGTCGAAGTCCCAGGCGTATGTCAGCGCCTCGCCGTCCTCAATGTCCTCCGCAAAGCCGCTGTAGGTTACAGCAAGCGGCGTACTGCCACTCTGGGGATCCGCCACCGCGCTGGCCACCGGCCGCGTCTTGCCCGTGATGATCAGCGAGAGTCCGCCGAGGGCCACGGACGTGCCGCCTGTGTCACTGGCCCGGACCCGCGGGCGGATGATGCCAGTTGCAGAAGTGTCGGCGGAATGGCTGCCGGTTGCATCATCAGTTACTTCAAATACTCCGTCGCCATCCAGATCCCAGTCATAGCTGTCAGCGCCACTGGCACTGAGATTGACTGTTCCATTGACCGAAGTGCTGACAGTGTCCGTTGTCAGTTCGATGGCAGCAGCATCGCCGGCAAGAGGCAGGGCACTGACAAGCTCCGTGGGCGCACTGCCATTGCTGGAGAAATCCACTGCCGTAATGCGTACAAATGTGATTTCTGAAATGCCTGTCAGAATGTGGCGGGTGCTGCCTTCCAGATAGGGGACGCTGCGCACACCGGCACTCTGCGGATTGATGAAGCTGCGCTCACTGAAGTGGATCGCATAGCCGGCGACGTCATTCTCGAGCACGGGGGACCACGTCAGTTCCAGGCCGCCATTCACGGGCGCTACGGCCAGGCCGGAGGGGGCCGCCGGGGCTGAGGCATCCGCCGGGTCATACTGG
>JAHEFU010000005.1 GCA_024645305.1 Planctomycetales bacterium | reverse complement strand
CCCTGGGTCTCGATGCCCAGCGTCAGCGGGGTCACGTCCAGCAGCAGGATGTCCTTGACCTCGCCGCCCAGCACACCGCCCTGGATGGCGGCGCCGATGGCCACCACCTCGTCCGGGTTCACGCTGCGGTTGGGCTCCTTGCCGGTGAGCTTCTTGACGAGCTCCTGCACGGCCGGGATGCGGGTGGAACCACCCACGAGGATCACCTGGTCGATGTCGTCACTGGTCACACCGGCATCCGCCATCGCCTGGCGCGTGGGCTTGACGGTCTTCTCCACGAGATCGTGGGTCAGTTCGTCGAACTTGCTGCGGCTCAGGGACAGGTCGAGGTGCTTGGGGCCTTCGGCGTCCGCTGTGATGAAGGGCAGGTTGATCTCAGTGTTACTCGTCGTGGACAGCTCGATCTTGGCCTTCTCCGCAGCTTCCTTCAGGCGTGACAGGGCACGCATATCCTGCTGCAGGTCAATGCCGCTGTCCTTCTTGAACTCCGCGACGATCCAGTCAACCACCACATTGTCAAAATCGTCGCCACCGAGGTTATTGTTGCCGCTTGTGGCCTTGACCTCGAACACGCCGTCGCCGAGTTCCAGCAGGGATACGTCAAAGGTACCGCCGCCGAGGTCGTAGACAAGGATCGTCTGGTCCTTGTCGGTCTTGTCCAGGCCGTAGGCCAGGGCGGCTGCCGTGGGCTCGTTGATGATGCGCAGCACCTCAAGGCCGGCGATCTTGCCGGCATCCTTGGTGGCCTGGCGCTGGCTGTCCTCGAAATAGGCGGGCACCGTGATCACGGCCTGCGTGACCTTCTCGCCCAGGTAGGCCTCGGCATCATGCTTCAGCTTCTGCAGCGTCATGGCGCTGATTTCCTGCGGGCTGTAGTCCTTGCCGTCGATGTTGACCTTGTGGTCCTTGCCCATGTAGCGCTTGATGGAAGCCACGGTCCGCTCGGGAGCGGTCACCAGCTGGCGCTTGGCGGCCGCACCGACTACGCGCTCGCCGTCCTTCTTGATATGCACGACACTAGGCGTGGTACGTGCGCCTTCCTTGTTCACGATCACGACCGGCTCGCCGCCCTCCAGAACTGAGATACAACTGTTCGTTGTTCCCAGGTCAATTCCGATTACCTTTCCCATTGCAGACTCCTCATATTTCTAAATTCACCGGGCCAGGCCCTGTTCAGCCGACCCGGCAAACCCGGGTCTCATCCGTGAGACCCAGATGGGCCTCTGACATTGATACCTGTAGTGTAACAACTTTAATTCAAGATGTCAAGTTAATCTTAGTCGTTACAACTCAGATAATAGCAATAATCACACTCATATATCGCAAATCTAGACGCAATATCCTCATGTTCTGTTTCAAAGCTGTCGATGTTTTCCCTGAAACAGGTTTGAATGAGCCGGAGGAGAGGAGTGCCTCCCTATTCACGAGAGCCGACAGCAACTGCGATATACTGGCTTGGTCACTACATTCTGGAGTTGGAAATGCTAAGCAAGAGTCTGGAAGATGCCCTCAACACGCAGTTGCACCTGGAGTTCGAATCCTCCTATGTCTACCTGTCAATGTCCGCCTGGTTCGAGTGGAAGAACATGCTGGGCTTCGCCAAGTGGATGAACATCCAGCGCGACGAGGAGCAGTTCCATGCCTCCAAGTTCTACCACTTCATCCTCGACCGCGGCGGCCAGGTCAAACTCCAGAGCCTGCAGCAGCCGCGCTGGGAGTGGGATGGCCCGATCCAGGTCTTCGAAGCCGCCCTGGAACATGAGATGCTCGTGACGAAGAGCATCCACCAGCTGGTGGACCAGGCCATGGAGGAGCGAGACCATGCCGGTTTCACCTTCCTGCAGTGGTTCATCACGGAGCAGGTGGAGGAGGAAGCCACCCTCACGGCGATCATCGACCAGCTCCGGATGGTGCAGGAAAGCCAGAGCGGCATGTTCCTGATGGACAAGGAACTCGGTGCCCGCGCCGCCGAACACCCGATGCCCTAACCGGGCTGCGGCGCAAGTCGCACAACACGAAGGAGCGCGAACTTTCAGTTCGCAGGAGCACGGGCATTCAGCCCGTCTGAGGCCTGCTGCAAGTCAAGCAACAGGAGCACGGGCATTCAGCCCGTCCGGGAGTCCGCCTTATCGTTGCAATTCTGCGCGGCCAGGCCGTAATAGCTGGACTGGTTTTTCTGGCGCAGAGCCGCAGAGAAAATACAAGAGGCGCAGAAAAGAAGGAACTTACTGGCAATCTCTCCTGCCACGCGGGTTGCCGTGCAAGAAGAGGGACATCAGGCGTTCTGGCGTTGCAGAGCGACGCCGGTCCTGGGCTGCACATGAACATCGTGCATGAACAGGACCGGCGCGGCCCGGCCGCGATTGGGAATGCATGTCACGAAGTTCAGTGAGTTATCCGTAGTTGGCAATCTGATTCTGAATTTTCTGTGGAACTCTGTGGACTTCTGTGGATCTCTGTGTTGTACAAAACCCTTTCGCATTCTCACGGCTGCCACCGGAGCGCAGGCGAACTGAGGCCCCTGACCACTCTCCACTGATCACTGACCACTGATTACTATCCCCCGCTATAATACGGCGCTATGACAAAGGTTGGACTGTTCGGCTACCCCGGCGGGGGCAAAAGCACGGTGTTCCAGGCACTGACGGCGCAGGCTGTCTCGCCCCAGTTCCTGGGCTATGACCTGAAGCCGAACCAGGCAGTGGTCAAGATCCCGGACGAGCGCCTGGACTTCCTCGCTGAGCATTACGCCACGAAGAGCAAGGTCCACGCCACCCTGGAGATGTTCGACATCCCCGGCTTCGACCCCAGCTCCACCGAGAAGAAGCTCAAGAATGCCGTGCTGGAACTCTATCGCCGGATGGACACCCTGGCGCTGGTCGTCGGCCTGTTCGATGCGGACTATGCCCCGGAAGCGGCGAAGGAAGTCCGCAGCATGGTGGAGGAACTGGTGCTCCTGGACTACGTGATCTTCGAGCGCGCCATCCACAACCTGGAGAAGACCACCCGCGTCAAGCCGGACAAGGACATGAAGGCCCGGCTGGAACTCTGCCGGCGCATCCTCGCCCAGCTGGAGGATGGCGTGCCTGTGCGCAGCATGGAAATCAGCCCCGAGGAACTGAAGAGCGTAAGCGACCTGGCCCCGATGAGCGTCAAACCCGTGATCGTCGTGCTGAACATCGCCGACTCCGATATCGGCCACGATCCCGCGGACATCGCCGGGATGCCGGCTGCCATCAAGGCCTGTGAGGATCTGGGCCTGCCCCATGTGATCATGAGCGCAGGACTGGAGGCGGAACTGAGCGCCATGACGGACGAGGAAGCCGCGGAGTACATGTCCGAGTTCGGCATCAGCGAACGCGCCCTGCCCCGTTTCATCCGCACGGCCTACTCCACCCTGAACCTGATCACCTTCCTGACCGCCAGCGACAAGGAATGCCGCAGCTGGTCGGTGCGCAGCGGCTCCAATGCCCAGCAGACGGCCGGGGTGATCCACTCCGACCTGGCCCGCGGCTTCATCCGCGCCGAGACGATCGCCTATGAGGACTTCGTGGAACTGGGTGGGGAGAAAGCCGCCAAGGCAGCCGGCAAGTACCGCCTGGAGGGCAAGGAATACCTCACGCAGGACGGGGACATCATGAACATCCGCTTCAATGTCTGAGCGCGGCTTTGCCCCTGCCCGGTTTTCGTCGAATAGAATATAAGGTCTACACTCAGTATCCAGGAACCATGCATGCGCCTGATCTTCGCAACTCTGATCGCCCTGTTGCCCGCCCTCGCGGCGGCCCAGGACTCACCCGACATCAAGGAAATGCACCGGGAAGCCGCCACGCGCTACTTCAATTCGTTTGAAACCGGACTGATGCTTACCGGAACCATTGAGCAAAACGACAGCGACGGTGAGTTCACGGCGGTCTTCCACGACGACACCTGGATCGTGAAGTACAGCTACGGCGACCTGACCTCCTTCAGTTACTACGGGGAGAAGGGCAACTGGGCCGGCAGCAACTACACCCTGCCCTACCAGATCGAGAAAGAGGACAATCCTTCAAATGCCGTGATGAATCTGCTGGCCAGCGGGGACTACCTGAATGAGCCCTACTGGAATGACCTGCACTACATTGATGAGGATGCCGGCGGCTTCAATTTCGTGTTCAGCCCGGAAGGTCTGCCCGAGGTGAAGCTCGCCATGTTCTCCGATGCGGATGAACCTGAGTACCTGCAGATCATGACGAGTGAGGTTCGCTTTGCCCCACATGATCCGGAGAGCCTGACCTACAGGACTTACTACTACTACAGCACTGACGACGAGGGTCGGCTGATAACCGAGAAGGAAACCTCCAGTGAGCTTGACCAGAACGGCGAGCGCGTGAACTTCACGAGTTACAACGTGGAAAGCACGGAATTGCTTGACGAAATCCCGGCCGACTTCGAGTTCGACTTCGACAGGCATCCGATCGGCGACCCGCAGGAATTGCCGGCTGAGGGTGTGGAGATTGACATCGTCGTCAAGAGTGGCTACATGTTCGTGCCCCTGACCTTTGAAGGCAGCGACACAACGCATTACTTCCTGCTGGACACCGGTGCCAGTGCCTCGCTGTTCACACCGGCGGCGGCGGCGGATGCCAAGTTCGAATCATCGCTGAACACCAGGGCCCACGGGCATGGCACGAGCGTGGACTTCTCCATCGGCCTGTGCGACAGCGCCTTCCTGGGAACAGCCGACGGTGAGAAGATCAAGCTTTCTGCCTTCCCGGCCACGAGCGTCCCGGAAGCGAATCAGGTACTGATTGACACGCTGGGCAGCTACGGCGCCACGGGGCTGATGGGTGTGAGCATGTTCCACCAGTACATCACACGCTTTGACCTTGCAAATGGCAAGCTGACTCTCTTCAACGCCGAGGGTTTTGACCCCGATGCCTCTCTGAGCCGGCCCTATGCCTGGCTGGAGCTGGATGTGGAGGACCTGATCTATGCGCTGGGCCGGCTGGACTCCAGCGTGCTGGGCGAAGTGGTGATTGACACAGGCCTGCAGCTGGATCTGGCCTTGCTCAGTGAAACACTGGACTATTACGGCGTGGAGCTGGAGAAGCAGTACTCCGGTGACAGCACGGTTGTCGGTGGCGTGCGCAGTTTTGACTTTGTCAACGTACCGAGTTTCGACATCGGCCCGCTGCACCTGGAGAACAAGATCGCCTCGCTGTCCAGTGACGACCGCGGCACGATGAGCGGCCGGCTGCTGCTGGGCTACGTCGGGGTGTTCTTCTTCAGCGAACAGCGCGTGACCCTGGACCTGTTCAACCAGCGGATGTACATCGAGCCCAGTGAGGAAGTGCAGGCCCAGATGCGTGAACAGTTTGATGCCGGACAGGCCGCGGATGGCGAGGCCTCACCGCAGGAAGATGCCGACGGGGAAGCGGACGTCCAGCAGGAAGGCAGCGGAGGCTGATCAGGGACCTTGCCAGCGCGCCTGCCAATCCTGTTTCTGCTGTCGGCACTGCTGTGGCTGCCTGCGCACAGCGCGTGGGGCCAGCAGGAAGCGGTCACTGACCGCAGCCGGGCGGTGTTCAGCCGGGTCAGTGAACTGCCGCCGCTGTTTCCCTTCAACGACAGCCTGCCGGCCGATGAAGTACTCAGCCGGCACCTGACGGCCATGCAGGCCAGCCTGGACTTCTTTCGCGATGGACCGGTGAAGCTGGACTTCCGCGACGGCACACCCGAGGAGGAGAAGTCCATCTCCGTGGTGGTGCAGAATGAGCGCTTCCGCCAGGAGCATTACTGGCTGGACTTCACCGAAGTGTTCGGCTATGACGGCACGGACCACTGGTACGGCAGCGACCTGGTCCTGCCCTACAGCGTTGACGGCGAGGAAAGCACCGACGTCAGCCAGCAGTTCGTGCAGTACATGAACTACCAGTCCGATGATCAGCGCAAATACATGCAGGGGGCGGACTGGATTCCGCTGCAGTTCCGTACCGGCTTCCACGTGCTGCAGTACAGCCCGTCGGAGATGAGTGAAGTGCTGCTGATGATTGACAACGAGAGTTACCTGCTGCGCGGCATGCTGCAGGGCAATGAGCGCCGGCTGCAGGCCAGCTCAATCTTCCGTTACATGCAGTTTGATGACTGGCAGCAGTTTGCCGGGGCCTGTCTGTACCCCACAACCATCCTGATGCGCAAGTTCGGCCCCGAGGGTCCGATCGGGCGTGACCGAAGCTACACCACAAGTTCGGTTGCCAGGACAGACAAGCTGCCCGCCGCGGACTTCATGCGGCGCAGCTCGCCCGCCATTGCCAGTCCGGCCCTGCCCAGCGTGCCATACCAGCTGCCCTTCAGCTTCGTTGACGACAGCATCATTGTCTCTGCCACCGGACCACAGGGCCAGAGACTGCGCTTCAAGTTCGATACCGGAGCCAATGTCGGCCTGCTCAGGCGTGATGTCGCAGACAGCCTGGGCTGCCGCCTGCTCGGAAAGGAAGAGGTCACGGGGCACGGGGGAACGGCTGACGTGCAGTACACCCGCGTCAGCGGACTGAAGCTCAACGGCCGGATCCCGGTGCCGGATTTCCCTGCGGCGGTGCTGACAGACGGCGGACGGCTGGAGGACAGCATGGAGGCCGGCAACGTTTCCGGCCTGCTGGGCAGCCTGATCCTCAACAACTTCGTGGTCCGGCTCGACATGCGCCGGAGGCGGTTGTTCCTGTATCCGCCGGATGAATTCGATCCCAAGCTGCATCTGGGCAGCAACTACCAGTCCGTGGACTTCCACCGCGATTCCCTGCCCTGGGTGGACATTGAAGTGGATGGCAGCATCAGCGGCGGAGCCTTCATCAATACGGGAGCCGAACCGCAATTCACACTCTACGCCTGGGCAATTGACCGGGCCGGGGTGAACTACGAAATCGAGAACATCGGCAGCGGAGTGACGATCCACGGGCGGACGGCCTTCTACATCATCCGGCCGGGCATCGTGAGACTGGGCGAGCAGGAGATCCACGGGCCACTGACCTTTGTGGAGAATCTGGCACCGGGTGAGGAACCGAAGCCCCAGCGTATCGGCTCCTTCGGCAACTCCATGTTCGCTGACATGATTGTCACCTTCGACCTGTTCAACGAGAAGCTCTACCTCGAAGAGAACTGAGCGGACTGCAATGCGGGGGCGGATCAGTCCCCGCGCGATTCCACACTGCGGGCGGTCAGCCCTGCATAGCGTTCCTCAGCTGCAGCCAGGTCAGACTGGAGCGGCATATCCAGCCGGGCCACATGCAAGCAGTTGGCTGTCTGCTGTCCGGCGTTCTCAATGAGCAGTTCGTTCGCAGACCAGCGGCTGGCAACCGCTGCCATGTTCCCTGAAGTAAAAAAAAGCGCCCCTCCCGAAGGAGGGGCGCAGGCACTTCTGATTAGGAAGTAAACGGCTTAGCGGTCGCCATCATAGTCTTCACCAGCGGTGAGGACCAGGATGATCGCATCGCGAACACCGTTAGGCTTGCCGTACTGCAGCTGATCGTTGGAGTCACCAACCTGCGCGGGGCCGAAGGAAGAACCTTCGTACTCATCCGGGCTGGTCTGGGAACGGGTCCAGGGCCAGATCCGCAGTTCGATCTTGCCAGTGTTGCCACCAGCGCCAACGTTACCGGGACCGCCGCCAGGGCCACCCTGCATCGGGCCGGTCTGGCCGAATCCGGGGTTGCTCACGGAAGCATCAGCAAGCCAGTTGCTGGTGCCGGCGTCGGAACGCATGAAGTAGATGATCTGCTCTTCGGGTCCCAGGATGTCCTTACCCTTAGTACGGATTGAACCGTAGCCGCCCATCATGTACTGATCGGACTGCGTGGGAAGGATCGGGGTCTGGGCAGCGTCCTCGTTACCGACCGCAATGATCGGGCCGACGGACTTGTAGAAGAACATGCCGGGCAGATACGGGAACGGCTTGTTGCCTTCCCACATATCCCAGAAGTTGTACTCAATGTTGGCGTAGGTGTTTTCGACATTACGGGTACCACCGTCGATATCGAAGTAAACCCACTGAGTGTAGCGGGGATCCGCAAGCACGACTCCCATGCTGGTGCAGTAAGGACCGAAACGGGTTCCGTAGTCCTCACCAGGGTTGCCCTGGCCGTTACGCAGCGGATCGCTGGAGTTGACGGCGCTGGTGGGCAGGGTGTCCTGCACGCGGTGGATCGCCACACCGTTCGTGGTGAACGGGTTCTTCGGATAGGCATCGATGTAGCCACGACGAAGCAGGGGATCGCTGGCGCGCTCGGTCGGGTCGATCTCAGTGATCTGGTTGAAAGCACCAGCACTGGCGGACTCGATAACCTGGGCGGCATACTTGGGCTCACCACCGATCAGATAGTTCGGGTACGGACCTTCACTATCGACCGCCCAGCGCTCGACTGAGAGCTGGATGTTGTGGAGGTTAGCCTTAACCTCTGCTTCCTTCGCTTTGTCCTTGACCTTAATGTAGTTAGGCAGGGCGATCGCGGCAAGAATACCAATAATGACGATTACAACCAGGAGCTCAATCAGGGTGAAGCCCTTGGCGTTAGTTCTGTTGATCACTATATCTGCCTCCTTCTGGTAAATTTGAGAATACTGTCGCAATCATACTGGTTTGCCAATTTCCATTGGGCTAACCAATAATTACAACCAAATTTTGTTAATCAAACTTCCACCATAATTCTCATTATGGCGGCGACCGGGGGAACCCAATGGGAGATCTGCTCCAATTGCCTTCCTCTCGATCCAGGCTCCTGCGGGCATGCCCACAGGTTTAATCTACTTACTGAATGATGTTCACGAGGTTGAAGATCGGCAGGTACAGGGACACCACGATGACGCCCACGATTCCACCGATGACCACGATCATGAGCGGCTCAATCAGCGAGGCCAGCGCACGGATCGTTGCATCAATCTCAGCATCGAAATAGTCGGATATCTTGAAGAGGATCTCCTCAAGGTTACCGGCTTCCTCACCAACACTGATGAGGTTGGTGACCAGCGGCGGGAAAACCTTCGTGCGCTTCATCGGTCCGTGAATGGTCTCACCTTCACGGATGCGCTCGCGGGTGTACTCAATTGCGCGCTTGATCACGTTGTTTGAGGCAGTGTTCTTGGAAACCTCAAGGGCTTCCAGGATGGGAACGCCTGACTGTGTCAGCGTGCCGAAGGTGCGGGTGAAGCGCGTGATCGCCACTTTGCGGGCCAGGGGGCCGAAGATGGGAATGCGCAGCACGATCGGATCCAGCAGGATGTGGCCCCACTTGGAATTCCTGAACTTGACGAACAGCACGACGAATACCGGGATGATGAGCAAGTATGGCCAGTTGGTGAGCAGCCAGTCGGAAAGCTCCATCATCTTGCGGGTCAGGGCGGGCAGGCGAGCCTGGCCACCGGAGAAGTCACTGTAGAACGCCGCGAACTGCGGCACGATGTACATAAGCATGAACAGGCTGATGCCGAGGGCGAAGACGGTCACCGTGATCGGGTAAACCATCGCGCTCTTGACCTTGTTCTTCAGCTCAAGCTCGTTCTCATAGAACTGGGCCACGCGCTCAAGGATGGAGTCCAGGGCACCACCGATTTCACCGGCATGCACCATGCTCACGAAGAACAGGGAGAATGCGCGGGGCTGCTTCTGCATGGAGGAAGCGAGGGTCGTACCGGACTGGATGTCCAGCTTCACGCGGTGCAGGATTTCCCGGAAACTGTTGTTCTGGGTCTGCTCCTCAATGGTGTCAATCGCCTCTGACAGGGTCAGACCCGCATTCAGCAGGAGGGCGAACTGACGGGAGAAGATCGTGAGTTCCTTCAGGCCTACCTTGAACAGGCGCTCAATGAAGATAAACGGGTTGAAGGGCTTGCGCTTCTGGACGATCCGCGTGACGAAGAAGCCTTCCTGTCGAAGGGCCTCAACGACGGACTTCGGATTGTCGGCCTCCACCTGCGAGTGGATCACCTTTCCTGCGCTGTCCTTTGCCGTATAGACGAAAGTCTTCATAAGTAGTCCCGGTCTCCGGTTGCTGGTATTAGGGCACTATATATAACCTATAGTGCGACCAGCATTTTACCAGATTAATTTGTTTATGGAAATGTTACAGGCCTGCAGCAAAATTCCGGAATTTGAATTGTTGCAGTTCCCACCTTCTGTTCTACCCGCGGGGGTTCTGCTTCAAACGCGATGGGGCCAGTCTCAGTCTGGCAGGACCCATATCCGCTGCGACATTTTCCACTCAACGATGTACATGACGCTGGAGCCCGCAGCCGGTTACAGCTTTACTGCCCGATTCAGGCCGGTTCCTCAGTGCCCGGACGGTTGAGGAAGGGGGATGTGATCACTGCGGTTTCCGGCACTTCAAGCGAGATGCGGCCGAAGCGGCCCATACGGAAATCCTTCATCAGGCGGCGGGCCGCCTTATCCACCACGTCATCGTTCTTCAGGGTGTAGCCACCATATTTCGCCACAAGCTCCAGGATCTCCCACCAGTCTCCGGGCTGTTCCACGCTGTCATCAACCTTGTAGTAGCGGCGAAGCTTCAGCCAGGCCTGCTTGCTGAGGGTCGCCCGCAGCAGCTCAACGCTTTCCTCACGCAGGGCGAAATCGTAGGGCATGAGGTTCAGCAGCATCCAGAATGGCCGCCTGCGGTTGATCTGTGCTGGATCCCGCAGCACTCCGGCGGTGTCCAGCACTTCGACATCATCAAACAGCCGAACCCACTGGCGCCCCTTGGTGATGCCCGGAATATCGCCTGTCTTGAAGCGCTTGCGGCCGATGAGCTTGTTGAGGAATGTACTCTTGCCCACGTTGGGGACACCCAGGGCCACCACCCGCAGCGTGGCATTGGAGATTCCGAGCCTGTCAGCCACCTTCAGCTTGCGCTGCAGCAGGTCAGCCAGGTAATCCAGCACTTCATTGAGCCCATCACCCGTGATCGAATCAATCACGATGGTGCGGTAGCCGCAATCCTCGAAGAAGGACTTCCAGCGCCTGCTTACATTTCCATCGGCCTGTTTGGCCCGGGTCAGCAGGATCAGCTCCTTGCCCTTCAGCAGGGGGTCCAGGTAAAGGGTAGCCCCAGCCGCCCGTGAATCCACGAGATAAGCACCGACGTCGATGAATGGGGCGATTTCCGGTGGAAACACCGGTTTTCTGGATGCCTGCTGGGCCACGGCGTAATTGTAGCCGTTATCCGCGGCTGCGACGCCAGATGTGCAGGCGCATTGCATCACAGCTCTGGGAAGATCGCTGCAGGGTGGCCCGGGAGGCCGGGAAACTACCGCTGCGCAGGAAATCCTCGAGCGCGGCCTCCATCTTCCAGTTGTGGGGCATGTTCTGCCTGGCCCAGAGCAGCAGTTCGTGGTCGTGTGGCAATCCCGCAAAGTCATGGCTGCGCATCAGTTCATGCTTCAGGCCGTCAACAATGTGCCGCAGGCTGCCGCGTTCAAATCCGGCGCGCTGGAACAGGCTGGCCTGCCCCAGGACTATTTCCGCAGCCTGGCGGCGGGGGGGAGCCTTGCGTGAGAGGAAACGCGCAGGCATGATGGCCTGCCCGAGGAACATCATGATGATGCACAGCACCGCCAGCAGCACCAGGTGACCACCTGTGCTCCGTGTCAGCAGGCTGCCTGCCGTCATGCGAACGGCATTGAAGCCATGGAGCTGCTCGTCAAACAGGATCGGCCGGCCCGCAGCCGCCGCTTCGATCAGGGCCAGCACCAGGCGGTGATTGTCAGCCCGGTCAATCCAGCTGTTGGTGATGATCTCCGGCCGGTTGACAACCACAAGCGTCCCCTGGCCATGCCTGGCATAGCCCACGAACTGCTCAAACGGCGGATGGCCATAGGCCTGCTCCAGGGCCAGTACACTGCTGAACCCTGCGACTGCAGGGGTCCAGCTGTCGGCCAGTTCCAGCCGGTTGACATCCCTGAACAGCGGTGGCCTGTCCGCAGCCAGCTCAAACAACCTCCCACCCATACTGCCGCGCCATGCGGCATTGCCGGGCAGCCGGCCGGTCCCGACCCTTCTGGCAATTGCCAGCTGGGGTTCCTCATCAGCTGCTTCTCCAGCCTGGTCCCGCAGCAGCATTTCCTCGATCTCGCTGAGCAGGGCGAGGTCACTGTCGCAGAAGAGCACGACACTTCCGCCATCCTGCAGGTACAGATCAAGTGCCATCACATCCAGCGTATTGACCATCATCTTGATCGGATTCAGCGTGGACTCATCGGCAATCACGACGCAGTGGCCGGGGGGATACTCGTGCTCGGACAGCGTGTGCCGGGAGACTTCATGACCCCGTGCATCCAGCAGTTCATAGATCGCCCGCACCCCTGCGGCATTGCCGGAGTAAGAGGAATACGGGGGCTGCACTGGCTCTTGCTCCCGCACCGAACCGTAGACCAGCCAGCTTGCCAGGGCCAGGAAACCTACGATTGCCAGCAGGGCTATCCGGCCTTCGCCGCCGTCACGGGAACCAGCCATCAGCCCCCCTCCCCTGCTGCCAGCCGGATCCTGCTGTCCAGCGATCCGGCCAGCTGGGCAGCTGCGCGGTACTGGCCGTTGTCACATTCAAGGGAGCCATACCAGGCATCCTCGAAGATATCCACCAGCTGACGGAATTCGGCGAACAGCGCGGGATGGACAATGCTGACCTGCCGCACCAGCATGCTGTTCGTTGTCATCGTGGTTGCCGGCAGGTCCATGCTGCGCAGGACCGCCAGGAAGCGGTAGCGCAGGGCCTTGCGGTAGTCGCCGCGGGAAGCGAACTGCTCCGCCAGGCGGGCCAGGTCAACATCCGGGTCATCCTCATCATCCGGGCTGGTGCTGCGTCGGGATCGTCCCGGGCCGGTGTGCATGACGAGCTGGCGGATGATCACAGCCATCAGCGCCAGCGCCAGCACTATCAGGACATAAACGAGTAGATTGTTGCCGCCAGGTCCAAGGCCCAGGCTCTGGGCAATGCTGCCCAGGGTCCGGTTGATCCATTGTGAGACCCGCTGCATGACGGTCGGATCCTGCACATCCGGCTGGATGTCCTGCTGGAAGGCTTCAGATTGCAGGATGTCCCTAAGCATCGCCATGGAGTCCTGGTCAGCACTGGCCGCAGGCTGGCCCTGGGCAAAGCGCTGCAGCTCCGCGGGAAACCGGGCCGGTTCATAGCTGAAGTCGGTATAGAGCTGCGCGGCCTCGGTATCCGGCAACGGCACGTTGCTGCCATCCTCGATGATCTCGCCTGCCTCCACCCAGCCGGCTTCCGCTTCCCCAGGGCTGTCCTGTGACAGCACGGGACCGGCTGCAAGCAGCAGGCAGAGCAGGATGATGCTTGGCAGGCGCATGGACTGATTATATCCAGTTCACAGCCAGGGACCGCGAACGGGCTGGATTGAGAGCGTGCCATGGTCTGCGAACAGGCGCCAGCGCAGCTCCTGGATCTCGCGAGGGTGCAGGACCTCGTTGACAAAATACCCGCTTAGCCGCACATTGCCGGAGATGGCAACGGGCCTCCCGACCCGCAGCACGCTGGTGTCCTGCAGAGCCTTGAGCTCATCCCCGAGCTGACGGCGCAGCTCCTGTGCGCTGCTGAAGTCGCGGGTGAACAGCCTGAATCGGTACACGAGTCCGAAGGGCGGCAGGCTGGCCAGGCGACGCAGGCCCATTTCCTGCATGTAACGGGCAGCCAGCGATTCCCCGTCAATTTCGCTACCCAGCAACGCGGGCAGGCGCTCGCTGACCAGCCAGGCCGGACGGACATCCGCCGGTGCATACAGCGCCACCAGACGGGCCAGCATGTCCAGTTCCTGTGGCCAGTTCTCGAGATATCCCACGGGGCTGTCAGCATGCACATGTACAACCTGCTGTGGCTGGAAACCGGGCAGGCGTTCCAGCAGCTGTGATGTGCCGATCACGCACTGTACGTCCTTCGCGCTGTCGGCCTCGGGCGCATTTGAATGGATGATCACATCCCCACTGCGGCGCTGGACGGCCTCCAGGCCGGGCAGCTGCGAGGACAGGGTGGCCAGCCCGCATTTCGCACAGCGCAGCCGGGCGTTGGCAAATCCGCAGTCCGGACAGCTGTAGGCCTTCGCGGTCTGGCTGAAATGGATCCGGCGGGATCCGCATTCCGGGCAGTCCACCAGGCTGCCGCAGTCCACGCAGCGCAGGCCGCGGCTGCTGCCCAGCCGGTTGAAGTGCACGAGCCGCCGCACACCGGGCTGGCGAAGATGCAGAGGCAGTGGGTCAGTATCCAGGCTGCCGTCATGCCGCTCTGCGGCTTCCGCAGAGCGGCGCGGAGGGTCCAGGTGGACCGTTGGCAGGCAGCTGCTCCCATCCAGCACGGAGAGCCCCATTTCCAGCAGCCCCAGTGCCGCCGGACTGCCCGCGATGGCCGCCAGCAGAGCTTCGCGGTAATCCAGGTGCGGCTCACGGTCGGCAGCGAACTGCGGGTGTGAGGGGTCCACGATGATCACATTGTCAAACTGCGCCCAGGCCGCGAGTTTCCAGCCTGAGGGCCCGCCGAACACGGCCTGCCCACCCTCCGCCAGCCTCGAGAGGATGAAACTGGCAACACTGATCCCACTATCGGATCCGTACCAGTGAATGCGGGGCGCAAGATCGCGCAGGACCGGCCAGAGCTCCTGCTGCATCCAGCGCTGGGGCAGGATCACCAGCAGCCGCTGGTTGTCAGCGATGGCATGTGAGCAGGCATCGTGCAGCACTCCTGAGACTGCGGCCCAGTGGGCCTGGATACGCCTGAGCGTGATGCCGGCCAGTCCCGGGATGTCCTGCAGGATGCGCCAGCCTTCCGGCCAGTCCTGGGCCTGCCACGCTGCTGCCGGCAGTGGCTCCGGGTAGAGCCATTTTTCCTGCTTCTGCTCGCGGTGCAGCCAGTTTTTGTGGTCGAAGGCCTCCTGGAGGCCACTGAGGTAGCAACCCGGCAAATAACCATCCGCCTGTACATCCGTGTTGTCAGGATCCGGCCTGTACCAGCGTCTCAGACGCACGTCGCCACGGGTCACTATTGGTGTACCGGCGATCTTCAGCTCGAGGCGGATCGCACCCTGCCCGGCCAGTTCGCAGAGGCGGTTCCAGCCATTCTCCCGCATCAGGGTCCGGGCCCGGCCGCTGCCCAGCCGCCCCGTCAGGCGGCCGATGGCGGAACGTTCGCTATCTGTCAGGCCGCTTTCATCCTTGATTGCCAATTCCAGGCGCAGGGCTGCGGTCACACCGTCAAACAGCAGCGGTCCCACGACTTCGTGGACGCCGGCGGCTGCCAGTTCGGCGAGTTTCAGCAGCAGCGGGCCGAAGCGCGGCCAGGGATGCGTCAGCTCCAGCAGCGGCAGGAGCTTCGTGCTTTCGGGAGGATGCTCATCAACCGTGAGAACAATGCCCGGCTCCAGTCTGCCCCTCAGGGAAATGGCAACCAGCGTGCCGGCTTCCAGCCCGGCCCGGCCCCTGTAGGTAAAGCCCAGTGAGGCCGTGCCGCGGGCCAGGGTGGCGACGATGTATGCCTGATCGGACATCCGGCCCCATTATCGCAGGCAGCCGGATCGGTGAAATAATAGGGGCGTGGATTCAATCGGCAAGGAGTGGCTCAGTTTCGACTACGAGGGCACGAAGGGCGAACGCGCCGACGTGGCTGTCACCGTCTGGCTGCGCGAGATCCCTGAATTCAGCGAGCTCTCCCGCTCACGGGTGCAGGCCCTGATTGAGGCAGGCGGGGTGTTGTGCAATGGAAAGCACCTGCCGCGCGGGCAGCGTAACCTCAGCCCCGGGATGCACATCAACGTGCATGTGGCTGCCCTGCGGGAACTGCTCAATCCGCCGGCACCGGACTATATCGAGCCGCTGGACATCCCGCTGGACTTCCTGTATCTGGATGAGCATGTGGCGGTGGTCCTCAAGCCCGCCGGACTGACCGTACATCCGGCAGCCACTGAAACTGGCCCGACGCTTACCGCCGCCCTGGTGCACCACCTGGGCCAGCTTTCGGATGAGGGAGGCAGCGACCGTCCCGGCATTGTGCACCGGCTGGACAAGGAAACCAGCGGGCTGATGGTGGTGGCCCGCAACAACCCGGCGCATGTTTCGCTGTCACGGCAGTTTGCCGAGCGCATCACGGAGAAGGAGTACCAGGCCCTGGTGATTGACCCGCCGCAGGAGGTGGCGGGGATCATCGACCTGCCGATCGAGCGCCATCCGCGCTCGCGCCAGAAGATGTGGGCCGGCGGACGACGCGGGCGCAGTGCGCACACGGAGTACCGCACGGCGGAGCACTGGGGGCCCTTCACGCTGCTGGACGTGGCGATCCACACCGGGCGGACCCATCAGATCCGCGTGCACCTGCAGGCCATCGGCTGCGCGATTGTCAACGACGAGAAGTACGGCGCGGGCCGGGTCGGTTCACTGATGCGTTTCCTGGAGACGGGGATCGAGCGCAGCTCAGCGCGGGTCTGGCACAATACCTGGCCTGAAGCGGAGATTCGCCGGGAGCTGTTCCGGGTGCTGTCCGACTATCCGGGCTTCTTCCTGCATGCCCGGCGTCTGAGCTTCATCCATCCACACAGCGGGGAGCGACTGGAGTTCGAGGCCGAACTGCCGGCCAGCTGGCAACAGGTACGCGGCCTGTCACGGGCAGCACAAAGCGGCTCGGATGAGGCCGGCCGGTCAGCGCCGGATGATGCAGCGCCGCAGTACCCGGGCGGCAGCTGAGCTGGAATCAGGGTGTGACCTCAAGCTCACCCATCATCCCCAGCTGGACGTGGCGCAGGACGTGGCAGTGGTAGACCCAGTTGCCCGCACGATCCTCGAAGGGCACGATCAGTTTCACCTCGACCGTGCCTCCCGGACTGCCGGGGACATTCACCGTGTCCTTCCAGCCTCTGTAGGGCGGTGCCTCACCATTGATGCTTTCCACCAGGAAGCGGTAACCATGCAGGTGGAAGGGATGGTCCATCAGGGTGTGGTTATACAGTTCCCAGCCCTGCACTGTTCCCAGCTGCGCCTGGTGCGGCACGACATCCGGGAAGAGCATGCCGTTGATGGCGAAGCTGGCAAAGAACACATCCTTGTCCGCCGGCACGCTGCCATCCAGGATGTCAGCGGGACGAGGGTCAAGAGCGGCATTGAACTGGAAGCGATGGTCCCCGGCATCCACGGCAGGAGTCTGGATCGGGTTCAGCTGGGCGGGGATGTTGCGGTCCACGCCGCTGACACTGTCCTTGAAGCTCAGGCTGAACAGCTCGTGGTCCGGATCCGGCACGAAGGCCGGGGCATGCATGTTGCGATAGCTGGCATTCAGGAATGGGACGCTTTGCCCTGCGGAGCCGTCAACCCCGACAAGCAGGTCCACGCGCTCGCCGGAACTGATCACGATTGAATCGAATTCGACCGGCGCTTCGAGCAGCCCACCATCCGTCCCGACCATTGTCAGAACATGTCCGGGCAGCTTCAGGTTGAAGGGCCGGGCCCCGGAAGCGTTTACAATCCGCCAGCGTTCCAGGCCGCCGGACGGCACTTCCAGCACTGGAGAAACCTGCCCGTTGACAAGCTGAGTATTGCCAAGATAGCCCATGGCGTTCTCCAGCTGCTGGTTGCCATCACTCCAGGGCAGCACCAACTGACCGCTGCTGAGGTCAAGATCACTGAGTACCATCACCCGTTCCGTGGCCTCCGGCAGCGGATCATCACCGTGTACCAGCAGCGGGCCGTACAGTCCCCGGTATACCTGCTCAGCCGAGTTGAAATGCGGATGGTACCAGAACAGGGAGGCATCCGGCACCACGAAGTCGTAAGTGAAACTGCCACCGGGCGGCACCGGTTCCTGGGTGAGGTGCGTACCGTCGTTTTCATTGCTGAGGCGCACCCCGTGCCAGTGGATGGTGGTTTCCTCCGGCAGGTTGTTGATGAAGTCCACGATGATCCGATCGCCCTGGTTGGCCTCAATCAGCGGTCCCGGGAAGCTGCCGTTGTAGGCCCAGACCTCGGTCGGGACACCCGGCTGGAATTCGACCGTCAGCGGGGCAGCTTCCAGGGAGATATGCACAACGGCAGAATCCGGATCGCTGTCTTTCGCCACAGGCGGGGACAGCAGCCTGTTTCCGGCAGCCCGGTTGAGCGCGGGCGTACTGGAACCGCAAGCTGCGGTCAGCAGTAGTGCAGAGGTCAGGAGGCACAGGATAGGGCGATTACGCATGGACAGATTATAGACACCATGACAGGCTTGAGTCCGGTGGCAGGCCGGGCACGCAGTCCTGCAGGCCACGCTATAATCTCTGTCCACGCAGGGGAATGGTGTAAAGGTAGCACTACTGGTTTTGGTCCAGTCAGTTCGGGTTCGAATCCTGGTTCCCCTGTTCCCCTGAGCAGCGGCGGTCGCAGCAGTCCCCTTTCCCGGTCAAAACATGATTCAATAAGCCAGCACAGTGCCTGGAAATGTACTATCCTTTACATGGTCCGGTCAGGCAAGTGCTGATCGGAGCTGAATTCCGCCATTGAGGGCGGAGTTCCCGAGGATAATAACTTGACAACGCAATACGCAAGCGACTTGAACAACCAGCCGGTCTGGCAGGAACTGATCCGCATCGGCGGAAACCTGAAGCTTGGCTACCTCCGTGGAGACAACCGCTACCAGCAATGGGTGCTCAAACTGCCCGGCAAGGTCGGCCGGATGTACAACATGTACATCCTCGGCCGTCCAGAGGAGGTCGCAGCCTCCATCCCCCATGGCTGGACTGACTGGCAGCCGTTCGGCAAGCTGCTGCGCGTGCTGCCGGCCATCGCCGAGGCTCCGCGCAAGTACGGGCTGGGCGCCTTCGACATCGCGCAGATCCTCAATGAGGACCACATAAAGCCCTTCCTGCTGAGCCTGCCCGAGCGCTTCAGCGTGGGTGGCAACATCGTGCGCATCACGAAGGAGGAGCTGGCTGAGCTGGCGGAGGGCCTGGACCACTGGCTGATCGGCAAGCGCATGGTGCAGGAACTGCTGCTGCGCAATGAGCAGAGCCGGATGCTGAGCATCTCGCTGCCCGCGGAAGTCTGCAGTTCACTGGCACATGAGGCCCAGCAGCGCATGAAGAGCGCGGGGCAGCTCGTGGTGGAGATCCTGCAGGAACGTTACGAGAACGGATTCGACAAGAGCTAGGAAGGATGCCGATGGCAGCTGAATTCAGGGAATACCATGCGGCTGCCAATCCCGGGCTGCATGTGCAGCTCAAAGATCTCCACCGGATGATCACGCAGCATTTCCCCGGGGCAAAGCAGGAAATGCGCCATGGCATGCCGCACTATGTGATAGATGACTCCCGCGCACTGGCCTATGCCGCCCGCGCGAAGCACTGCCAGGTCTACTTCTGCGAACTGGAGCTGACGGATGACTGGGTGGAGCGACTTGGCAACCTGAAGAGCGGTAAGCAGTGCGTGAAGTTCGCCGGCAACCGCAATATGCCCTATGAGGAAGTGCGGGAGCTGTTCGATGAGATCTTCAGCGGGCTGGCAGAGCAGATCTAGCCGCCCCTGCCGCCCTGCGCCTGCAGCCAGTCCAATGCATCGTGCAGCTCGTGTTCGAGTTGTGCGGCATGTGTGAACCACAGCATATGCGGCGCTTCGGCGATTTCCACATAGCGTGAGCGGGGCAGCAGTGCGCTGAGCTGCCGCGTGGGCCAGTTGGGGCGGATGTCGGCCCCGCCATTGATGAAGGCCACGGGTTGCTGCAGTTCCGCCAGCCTGCGCAGGAAGGCTTCCGTCCGGCAGAAGTCCCGGTAGGTCCGGTTGCCAATCAGGTTGACTTCCGGATCTGCATCGAATTCCAGCCCGCCGAGGTCCTCACCCTGATCTGCATGGTTGCGGTGGAACACTTCACTCCAGTGGCGGTCATCCACGACCTTGCCCCCGGCGATTCCAATGATGCCCTGCACCACATCCGGATACAGAAGGGCGTGCACCAGTGCGTGGTTCGGTCCCTGGCTGTGGCCGACATGGATCACCCGGGACATCCCGTAGTAGCGACGGACGGATTCAGCATCCGCCACTGTGGTTGCCAGGTCATAATTGCCATCCCGGCTGGACCTGCCGCAGCCGCGGCTTTCGAAGCGCACCACCCGGCAGCGCCGCTCCAGCATGGCAGCCAGCGGGGCGAGGTAGTCATCACAGCCCGGCCCGCCGTTCCACAGGAGGACATCCCGGCCCTGTCCGGATACACAGCTCCAGATGCGCACATTCCCGTAGTCAACGAAATGTTCCTGCGGCTCCATGCGGTGATTCTACTCGCAGCCGCGGCGGTTGAACCAGCTCTTGAGCTGTTGCCAGACACTGCGCTGGTCCGGACCACCGGCACACAGGCGCTGCTGCTCACTGGCCTCGCGGCGGCGGCCCAGCCGGCGGTAGGCATGGGCCAGGGTTGAATGCAGGATCTGCCCGCTGAAGCCAAGTTCGGCGGCACTCTCCAGCTCCTGGGCAGCGCTCTCGAACTGCTCCGCCAACAGCAGGATCTGCCCCAGCAGCATCCGGTGCCTGGCACTTTCGGGCAGGACCTCCACAATGTTGCGGGCCACCGTGATGGCTTCACCATTCATGTCGGCATCGCACAGCGCCACGGCCAGCCGCGTTTCGGTCGCGGTGGAGGCCGGCAATAACTCCAGGCATTCCTGCAGAGCCTCCCGGGCCGCCGGCAAGTTGCCGAGGTCAATCTGCACAAGGGCCAGTTCCAGGCAGGCTTCACAGTCCGGGTCCATCTTTTCGAGTGCACCGGTGACATGGTCCAGCGCTTCAGGCGTCCGGCCCAGGCGGCGCAGCACGACCCCCATGTGCAGCATCAGCTCCGGGGAGGGCTGCAGGTCCCCCATGGCACTCAGGGTGCCCAAAAGCTCACGGTCGCGGCGCTGGTCCAGCATCTTCCTGACAACCGGAATGATGCTGCGCGCATCTGTCACTCCGAGCGCCCGGCAGCCGGCCACGGCGCTGCTGATCTCCTCATGGTTGCCCTGCTCCATCGCGGCCGCTGCGTAGTAGCGCCAGGCCCAGACACAGTCTGGATCGCGGCGCACGTGGGTGCTGCACAGCTCGCTGACTTCGGCGAAACGAGCCTGCAGGTACAGGCAGCGGGCCAGGCCCTCCAGGCAGGCCTCATCACCGGGTGCGACATTCAGCGCACGGCGCATCCACTGCTCAGCCAGTCCGGGGCGACCCGCGTCAAGTTCCAGCAGTCCACTGTTGTAGTAGGGCACAGGGAAGTCACTGCGGGCCTCGATCGCCCTGGCGTAGCAATCCCGGGCCAGGCTGCGCTCCCCCATGCAGGCGTGCACGGCACCGAGGGTCACCAGGCAGTCAGGGTCATCCGGACGCAGCTCCAGTGAGAGGAGCAGCTGCTCGCGGGCCCTGTCATACTGCCCGAGGTTGTAAAGCATGTTGCCAAAATGGTTGCGCAGGGAGGCGTCCGCGGGGTGCAGTTCAATCGCCCGGCCATATGTTGCCAGGGCTTCGTCATGCCGCCCCAGCCTCTCCAGCACGATGGCGCTGTCATGCAGACCCGGCAGGTTCTGCGGGTCAAGTTCCAGCAGCCTGGCAAACCAGTCCGCAGCGGCGGAGTAATCCCCGGCCTCGGCATGCAGCAGGCCCGCGTTGTAGAGGATGCCGCTGTCCCCTGGTTCGAGGTTGACCGCCTGCCTGACATGTTCCATCGCCTCTTCATCCCGGCCGAGGTCCCTGAGCGCCGTTGCCATGTCACACAGGATTTCGGCATTGTCCAGGCCGAGCGTGCGCGCTTCCATGAAGCTGGTCAGCGCGGAAAGCGGGTCTTCCATATGCAGCTGCACACGGCCCAGCAGCTGGCGGCCTGCCAGTTCCTGGGGATTGCGACGCACAACTTCCAGCAGCAGCTCGGAGGCTCGCGGGTATTCTCCGCCGGCCCACCACGCACGGGCCAGGTTCCGCAGCAGATTGAGGTTGTCCGGTTGCTTCACCCGGGCATCCTCGAGAACCTCTGCGGCTTCCTGGTGGCGATTGAGCGCTGCATATCCGGCAGCCAGGCCGAACAGCATGCGCAGATCGTCCGGTGCCAGGCTGGCCGCCTGGCGATATTCAGCCAGGGCTTCATCGCGCCGGTGCAGCTGGGCCAGGGCTGTTGCCAGTCCCAGATGCAGGCTGGCCCGGCCATCCACGCAATCCAGGGCCTGGCTGTAGTAGTCCAGGGCTTCATCATATTCACCGAGCCGGATCAGCAGGTTTCCGAGCATTTCAAGGATCGCGGGATCTCCCGGACGCAGCTGGTTAGCCTGGCGCAATTCGGCCAGTGCTTCATTTTCGCGCCCGAGTTTTTCCTGCAGGCCGGCGATACGGCAGTGTAGAGCCGCGTCGGCAGGATCGCTGCGCACCTGACGCTCCAGTTCCTGTAGCTTTCTGCGTAGTTCCTCCGGCGAGTGCATCGACATCAGCCTAACATCTGCGCTGGAACACCCGGGAAAATGTACGGATTCGCACTTTGCAGTCTGGAAAATACCGCGCTTCGACCTGAAATGGACTTCATTGCCGGCCGGTTTCGGAGGCAGGGCGGACCTGCCGGGCAAGCCTGCCGGCCAGGGCCAGGATGGTCCGGCGCAGCTGGGCCTGGGTGGGCAGCTCCCAGGTGTAATGTTCCCCGGGGCTGCGGCATTCAGCGGTCATCGGCACATGGACGAACAGGCAGTGTGTCGGCAGCTCCTGCTTCGCAATGTGCTGCAGGGCCGAGTAATAAACGTGGTTACAGACGAAATTGCCGGCATGGTTGGAAATAATGATGCCCGGACCGGGGCTCCCCTCGCCCTCCATTGCTGCCTCACCAGCAGACTCCTGCAACAGCAGTTCCAGCTGCAGTGCAGTCCGCCGCGCCAGGCTGTCCCCGTTGACAATTTCCCGTCCTGCCGCCAGCTCACCGTCATTGTCGGGCAGGCTGCAGTCGTCGAGGTTGACGGCAATACGTTCCAGGCAGACATGCTGCCTGTTCTGTGCCACTCCCAAGCAGATGCAGAGGTCCGGCCTGTGTTCCTCCAGCAGCTCACGGATCCGCTGCCCACCACGCAAATACGCCGTGGGCAGGCGCTCCAGGATCAGATCCGTGCCAGCAGGGAAATCTGCCGCTGAAATCTGCTCCAGCAGATGCTGGCTGGGATTGGCCGTAAGCTTGCCGAAGGGCTCAAAGCCTGTCAGGAGGATGCGCACCAATTCAGCATAGCAGAACCAGACTGACCTGCTCTAGAATCGGCCTGTGCATACACCCGAACGAATCAGCCGCATTTCCCAGGTTGTCGCCAATCGTCAGCAGGGAGCGGTGGTACTTGAGAACATCTACGACCGGCACAATGCCCAGGCCGTGATGCGCAGCTGCGACGCCTTTGGTATCCAGCGGGTCTGCTTTGTTTTTTCCCGTGAACGGCGCTTTGATCCGCGCAGCTTCGGACACAAGAGCAGCTCCAGCGCGCACAAGTGGCTGCATTACTCCTTCCATGATTCCATCGAGGAATGCTACGGAATCCTGGCTTCCGAAGGATTCCGGATCCTCGCCACAGACATCGCTGAAGGCAGTGTTCCCCTGCATGAAGCGGACTTCCTGCCCGCGAAACTGGCGCTGGTCTTCGGCAATGAGCACCGCGGCCTGACTAAGCTGGCTCGCAGTCTGGCTGACAGCGGCGCTGTGCCTGTATGAGCTGACCCGCCAGCGGCTGCAGGTGGGCATGGAACGGTACAGGCTGAGCACTGCGGAACAGGCTGACCTGCAGGACGAATTCCAGCTCTGGTAGTGGCTCGACTGTCATCTCTGGCAGTGTCACCAGAGCTTCAAAACTCTGAGGCAGTTGCATGCTGTCACCCTCTATCCACTCCCAACATGTACATCATGTTCAAAAAATCACTGCAATTTCCGGTTTCCTGCTTCACTGGTGAAAAGGCTTGCTAGAATATGGCAGCCGGACATCCCAGCTGGGGATGTGGCCGGATTCCGCTGGAGTTGGGAATGTCAATTTTGCGGCTATTTGCCAGTAGTCCCTTTGAATCTCTTCAGGAACTGCTTGAGAAAATCGACGTTTGCGTCGGCCACATCGAACCGATGGTCAGCGCCAATATTGCCGCCGACTTTGATGAAGTGAAGAATCACTTCAGGGCTATAACGAAAGCCGAGCATGAGGCGGATGTGGTCAAGGGCAAGATCCGCGGAAAGCTGCCTCGCACCCTGTTCCTTCCGATAGACCGCTGGCACTTCCTCGAGATCATTGCCTCGGCCGACAAGATCGCAGACGCCGCAGAGGACCTGGGTTACCTGCTGACCGTGCGTCACACGCACATTCCGGAGACCCTGGTCGATGAGTACCGCAACCTGCTCAGCAAGAGCCTGGCCAGCTATGAGGTTGTCAAGGAAGTCGTCGATGGCTTTGGGATGCTCGTCGACGCCGGCTTCACGGGCCCGGTCGCGGAGGAGTTCGTGGACAAGACCATGATGATTGACCATCTGGAATGGGAGACTGACAAGCAGATGTACAAGCTGACCCAGCACCTCTTTGAACTGGAGGACCGGATCAGCGTGATTGACATCATTATGCTGCGAGATATCGCCCGGGAAATCGCCAGGCTGGCTGATGCCAGCGAGGCCCTGGGCAAGAAGATCCGCCGTGTACTGGCCAACTGACGGAAATTCCCATGGCACACATTGAAATCATTTTCATCCTGTCAATCATCTTCGGCGCCTACATGGCGTGGAACATCGGCGCGAATGATGTCGCCAACGCATTCGGCACCTCCGTCGGCAGCAAGGCCCTGACGATCGGCGGCGCAGTGCTGCTGGCAGCGATCTTCGAGTTTGCAGGTGCCTTCTTCGTCGGTGCCCACGTCACGGAAACAATCCGCAAGGGCATGGTGGATGTTGAGGTCGTCTCCTCCGAACCGATCCTGTTCGCCATCGGTATGACAGCGGCCCTGCTCGCGGCTGCCGTCTGGCTGAACCTGGCCTCCAAATGGGGCTGGCCCGTCTCCACCACACACAGCATTGTGGGCGCGGTGATCGGCTTCGGACTCGTGCTGGCGGGAACTGCAGCGATCAACTGGCCCAAGGTCGGGCAGATCGCCATGTCCTGGGTGGTCAGCCCCGCCGTCGGTGCCCTGCTGGCCGTGCTGGTCTACCTGAGTTTCGTATTGCCGATATATCGCAGCCGGGAACCGGGCAAGCTGCTGAGGCGACTGGTGCCGCTGGCCACGGGCTCGGTGTTCTTCCTGCTGACGCTCGCCATGGTCTACAAGGGCCTGAAGAACATGAACATGGACCTGAGCTTCGGCGAGGCCTGCCTCTGGGGACTGGCCATCGGCGGACTGGCTGCCATCGTGACCTACCTGATCATTAAGCGGATTCCCCTCAAGGAGGAAACCGACCCGGTCAAGAAATTCAAGCAGACCGAGCCGATCTTCGCCGTGCTGCAGATCATCACCGCCAGCTATACGGCATTCGCCCACGGTGCCAATGACGTTGCCAACGCTGTCGGTCCGCTGGCCGCGGTGCACTCCGTCTGGCAGAACAACGGAATGGCGATCGCAGCCAAGGCAAACGTGCCAAGCTGGATCCTGTTACTGGGCGCTGTGTTCATCGTGATCGGCCTGGCCACCTTCGGCTACCGCGTGATGGCCACCATCGGCACGAAGATCACCTCCATCACCCCCAGCCGGGGCTTCGCCGCGGAATTCGGGGCGGCCACCACGGTGCTGATCTGCTCGCGACTGAGCCTGCCGGTCAGTACAACCCACACCCTCGTCGGTGCCGTGATCGGTGTCGGCCTGGCCCGGGGCATGCGCTCGCTGGACATGAAGGTAGTGCGGGACATCGGCATGAGCTGGCTCTATACCATCCCGTTCACCGCGGTGCTGACAATCCTGCTCTTTCTCGCCATGCGCGCAATCTTCAGCGTCTAGCTCGCTACTGCAGGAAGCACGCCGCCAGGATCATGACAATCCCGTTGAGCAGGTAGAACAGTCTCACGCGCTTTCCACGGTCGTGTACTGCCTGCCAGTCAGGCGTCGCCTTCAGCAGTTCAACCACATGCTGGAGCAGCGGCAGAGTGCAGATGCTCAGCAGGGCAATGAGGGACAGCAGGTGCATGTAGAGCAGCACCTGTATCGCCAGGATGGCAGCTGCACCGAGAATGAAGAACAGCTTGATGGATGTTTCCCGCCCCAGACTCACGGCGATGGTTCGCTTGCCACTGGCCCTGTCAGTTTGCATGTCCGGCAGGGACTGGAAGAAAAGGATCATGGCGACCATGATGCCTGTCGGCAATGACAGCAGCAGTACATCCCAGTTGACCGTTCCGGCCTGCACGGCATAGGCCCCGGTCACCATCAGAGGCCCCATGTTGAGGAAGACCGTCACTTCACCGAGACCGTGGTAGCCGAGCCGCAAGGGCGGTGCCGTATAGAACAGGCTGCTGCAGAAAGCGACCAGCATGTAGCCCGCCAGCCACCAGAGCTGCGTTGCCAGCAGGATGCAGAGGCCTCCTAGTGCGGCCAGGCCGTAAAGCAGGAACAGGGCAAATGCGATCTGGCGTGGACTGATCCGGCCCTGCTGGATCACCCGGCTGCCGCCGATGCTTATTCCGTCGTCCGCACCCGCCAGGTGGTCAAACAGATCGTTGGCAAGATTCGTACTGAGATGTACGAGGAATGAACTGAAGATGACAACGGAGAACAGTGTCCAGCTTACCGGCTGCTCCCGTGCTGCCAGAACCGTTCCAAGCACCAGGGGCACCAGGGTGGCAACGAAGAATGCCGGTCGGCTGGCCTGGTACCAGTTGGCGAACCAGATCCGGAGATCTCCAGCTGCCATCAGCGGTACCTCGTCCAGCGGCACAGGGAGCGCTCCAGCACGTCGAACAGTTCGTAGAAGACGATGCCAACTGCGGAGAGGATGATGATACCGACGGCCATCCCGGTGATGTCGGTCACGGACCAGCTGCTGTAGATGTAGTAGCCGATCCCGCGGAAGGTGGCAATCGTCTCCACGAAGAACAGCACGGCGACCACCGTGCCTGTGGCGATGCGCAGGCTCGTGAACAGGGCCGGCATGGTGGCCGGCCAGTAGACGTGGCGCAGCAGGGCCAGGCTGCCACCCCCCAGGCTGCGCAGTGAACTGACGGCGCTGGGCGGCACGGCACGGGCGGCGTCGCGGGTCGTAGCCAGCAGATGGAAGAAAAGGATGATGGCGATCAGCCCGATCTTGCTGGCATCCCCGATGCCCAGGAGCATCAGCAGCAGGGGCAGAAAGACGATCTTCGGAATAGGATAAGTCAGGTAGATCAGCGGCTTCAGCCAGCGGTCCACACGCTCGCTGCCACCCGTGAGCAGGCCCAGGGGTACTGCCGTGGCCAGCGCGATCAGCATCCCGGCCACGATGCGGTACAACGAGGCATAGATATGACCCCGGAATTCTGGATCGCCAAGTTCGCGTACCAGCCGGCCGAAGGTGGCTGCCGGCTCCGCGATGATCTGCTCCCCGAGCCACAGGTACAATATCCACCACAGCACAAGCAGGCCGGCAATTGCCAGAATGTACTCCCAGCGCAGTCTCATGCCGCCTCCCCCAGTGCCCTGCGCAGCTGCTCAAGGACCACCGCGGATTCCCGGCTGTCCCGGAATGCAGGCGCCCGCATACCGCTGTTGTCAATTTCATGCAGGATCCGTCCCGGCTGGCCACCCATTACGAGTATGCGCTCACCGAGCATCACGGCTTCCTGCATGCTGTGGGTCACGGTCAGCATCGCAAAGCCCTCACGTTGCCAGACTGAGCGCAGCAGGTCCTGCAGGCGTTCACGCGTGATGCTGTCGAGCGCGCCGAATGGTTCGTCAAGCAGCATCAGGCGCGGGTGCAGCAGCAGGGAACGCGCCAGGGCGACACGTTGCTGCTGGCCGCCGGACAGCTGGCCGGGGTAGTCCTGCAGCTTCCCGGAGATCCCCAGTTCCCCTATCAACTGCTGCAACTGGGCATCCTCAACCCGGGATTGACGGAGCAGCAGGCTCAGTTCAATGTTTTGCCGGACCGTCTTCCAGGGAAACAGTCCGTACTGCTGCTGCATCAGGGCTATGGCGGGATGGGGCCTTGAGAGTTCCTGGCCTGAGAACACGCAGCTTCCGGTCAGCGGACTCAGCAGCCCTGCGGCGAGCATCAGCAAAGTGCTCTTGCCGCAGCCTGAGGGGCCCAGCAGGGCCAGGCTGGCTCCTTCGTTCAGGCTGAAACTGACGTCCTGCAGGACGGGCTCCACAGCTGGATATGTACGATAGCTGTGTGAGACAGTCTGCAGGCTGAGCAGCTCAGGGGAGGTAGGCTCCATTGACAAGCTCAGTATATTCCAGGTCTTCTTTCACGACTCCCGAAGCCTTGAGCCAGGCCACGGCTTCGCTGATGGTGGAGGCAGTGGGTACATCCATCTCCCGCGGGAAAACAGGTATCGGGAAGACCTGCTGCAGCGGTTCCGGCAGGCGGGTCTTCGCAATCATGATCGCGCGGGCCTCTTTCGGATTGTCCAGTATCCAGGCGTTGGCCTGGTCCACCGCTGCGAGAAAAGCCCTGACCTGCCCTGAGTTGTCATCGAGATAAGCCTGGCTGAAGATCAGCACCGTCTGGCTGACCTGCATTCCAGTGTCGTCCGCCAGCAGCGTGGCCCCACCCTTCGAGGCAGCCGTCGCCAGTGGCTCAGGCAGGGTGGCGGCATCCAGCTCGCCGCTCATCAGCAGCTGCATGCGCAGGCCGATGTTCTTCATGTCCACAAGTTCCACCGCATCTTCGCCAAGTTCGGTACGGGCGAGCAGTTGCTGTGTGACGTAATCAATCACTGAGTTGCTGCTTATACCCACCTGGTGTCCGCTGAGATCCTCCATCGTTTCAATCCCGCTGTCCTTGCCGGCCAGCACCGCGAACATCCGGGCATCACGGCCGGTGCGGTAGTTAGTTGCCACGATGCTGATGTCCAGGCCGTTGCCCTCCACGACTAGTGGCGTGAACAGGTCACCGAAGTACCCATCAATCGCTCCGGACTTGAGGGCAATGTCCTTGTCCGCGGCACTCTGGAATGGCAGGATCTGCACATCCAATCCGGCGTCCCCGAAGAATCCCTGCTCATCTGCCACAAACAGCGGCAGGGCCTGCAGCACGGGAAGCACCCCGAAGCGGAGTTCCTCGGCAGCCCTGGCCTGGATTGGCTGCAGTCCGTCGAGCAGCAGTATTGCGCAGGCTGCTATGGCCAGATTGACTTGTGAAAAGAGTTTCATGGTGGAGATTCCTGGTAATTGCTCAAACACGAGCCTGATACTGCAGATTTTATCACTGCAAATTACATTGTTGAGAATATGAGTAAATACAAGTATGGGGCAATGGCAGTCCCAATCTGGAATTTTTTCTGTTTAAAGTATAATGTGTTTGCATCAATGGGAGTGACATGACGAATCTACTGCGGAAATTCCGTGATCTGGTCTTCGAAGTCGACGATAACGACACGCAAGCCGGAAGCACCGCACCCAAATCAAAGGGTGGCCCGGCTACCTCCGGTGAGGAGGTGCTGGCGGCCATTGAGAAGATCCGTAGCGACCTTGAGAATGAGGGTCATACGGATTTCGAGGACAAGGAAGAACCGGGCAGCGGGGTCAGGTCGCCTGGGGACAATTCTGCAGCAGGCGGCACTGACGGACCACACAAGGAGCAGGGTTTGAGAATAAAACTGCCACCAACAGTTGTGCCTGACGCTGGCACACTGGAATCCGGGGGAAGCACAGGTTTCAATGTACCCAAACTCCTTAGTATCGCTGAGGTCTATACGCGGGCCCAGATCGCCGAGGGACCGGGGCATGTGGACAAGATCAACGATATGCTCAACGATCCCGAGATGGAAGGCCTGTCCATGGATATCCGGGCTCGCAGCGTCAAGATGGCCCTCAAGGCCAGCGGCATCGGTCTGGAAAGCATCCTGGAGGATGCTGGCCGGCGTGACCAGGCGCTGGAGGATTACACTTTCTTCCTTGAGAAGAAACTTGAGCAGATACGCAGCCAGGTGGAGGCGGACAACCTGCACCTGCAGCAGGAGATTGATGAATTCGTGAAGCAGAAGCAGAACCTCATGGAAATCAACCGGCGCAACCTCGAGGAGGCCGGCCGGGTTCGTGAGGAATTCAAGACAGCGAAGCAGGCTGAGGAAAAACGCCTGTATGACATCGTGACACCATTTGTTTCTCCGGGGGAGAACCCGGTCGAACTGACCTGAGCGGAGCAGTAATCTAGGGAGCAAGCGACATGCGACTCAAACCAGGTGCAAAAGTATTCCTGACATTCGTGATCTTAATTCTGATCCTCGCGGGGGCCTATAAGGCCGGCCTGCTGAACTCGGTCGTGGACACTCTGGCTCCGGATCGCAAGGCTCAGGGTACGGTTGACAAGAATGACTTCGATTTCGGCAAGCAGGATGTCGATGCGCAGAGCACCCAGCCTGCAACGGCAGCCACGGGCGGTGGCAAGCTTGACCGACCCATTCGCGTGGCCATTGTGCTGTGGGGTGGATATGCCGGTGGTTTCTGTGCCAACAACGGGATGCTGCCCAACAAGGACAGCCTGTTCTGGAAGAAGCACGGCATTGAGGTGGAACTGATCCAGATTGACGACTTCGTGGCCAGCCGTGACGCCTTCCGCGCCGGCGGCGACAAAGGCGGCGTGGACATCATGTGGGCCACGGTGGACAGCTACGCCCTGGAGTACCCGGGCCTCAAGGAACTCAATCCCCGCTGCATCCTGCAGTACGACTGGTCACGCGGCGGCGATGCCATCGCCGTCAGCCGTGACATCAAGACTGCCGTGGACCTGAAGGGCAAGCGCATCAGTGTGGCAGAGGGAACGCCGAGCCACTTCTTCCTGCTTTACATGCTGGCCCAGGCCGGCCTGAGCGGTGACGACATCCAGCCCGTGTTCACCAACGACGCCATTGAGGCCGCTGACCTGTTCAAGGCAGAGCAGGTTGATGCCTGCGTCTCCTGGAGCCCGAATGTCTACATGGTGGCAGACGAGCGTCCCGGCGCGAACATCCTGGCGAGCACCCGTGAGGCGACAAGCCTGATCGCCGACATCTTCGTGGCGCGCGGCGACTTCATCCAGCAGTACCCGGATGCCGTCACGGCCTTCTGCAAGGGCTGGCTGGAAGGCGTGGACATTGCCAACAGTGACGGTGCCCGTGCGGCCCAGCTGATGTATGACGGCTTCGACGGCCTGAACGGGCTTGAGGATGCCGAGGGCATGCTGCTGGACGTGAAGCTGCCGAACGCCGCAGAGAACCGCGCGTTCTTCGAACTTGACAACTCCACCCTGATCGGATACGAACAGCTGTTCGGTGCCGCCCAGGGCATCTGGAACAAGGTGGGCATGCTCGAGGAGAAGACCCGGGCCAGCACAACTGTCAATGCCGCCTTCCTGGATGAGGCCACGAGTGGCACGACAACCATCGCGGCAGCTCCGGAGGAGGAGTTCACGGATTTCAAGGAGCCGGCGAAGGATGCTGCCCCGATCGTCACAAAACGCATCAGTGTGTACTTTGACACCGGCAGTTCCACACTGGACCCGAATGCCCAGAAAATCCTTGAGGAAGGAGCTGAGCTGGCCCAGACCTTCGGCTCCGCCAAGGTCCGCGTGATCGGCAACACTGACAACGTAGGCAGCCGGGAAAGCAATGTCAACCTGAGCCGGCGCCGGGCCCAGGCGGTGGTGGACTTCCTCGTGGAACGCTACGGCTTCCCGCGCAGCA
>JAHEFU010000307.1 GCA_024645305.1 Planctomycetales bacterium | reverse complement strand
CTCTCCTTGGGTAGCCGTGTGTCGCCTTGAATCTCCCTGAAATAGACGCTTCTTTTGACTGTCGGTTCTGCAGACTTTCTGTTCTGCAGATTTGGCGTTCTGCAGATTTGCCGTTCTTCAGACTTCCTGTCCGGAGACTGCCGTCCTTTTTATTGCCAAATTACTATGGGGACGAGATCAGGAAAACGCAAGCTCAGCCACTTCGGCGATCTGCCCGCCGAGGCGCCGGCTGTCGCCCCAGTGTAATGGCCGCACTTCGGGCCAGCTCCTCAGCCAGGTAAGCTGACGTTTGGCGAGCTGGCGGGTGGCGGCGAGGCAGCGACGGCGCATTTCCGCCTCTTCGACCTTGCCGTCGAGATACTCCCAGACCTGTCGGTACCCCACCGATCGAAGCGCGGGAAGATCCCCGCTCAGATCACTGCGACCATGCAGTGCGGCCACCTCCTCCACGAAACCCGATTCGAACATCCGTGTCAGGCGCTGCTCTATCCGCCGATGCAGGGCCGCCCGCTCGTCCGGCTGGATGGCGAACTCCAGCAGCCTTACCCCCAGGCGCCGGGCCGCACCGGTGTCTTCCATCCAGAAACTGGAGAGAGGTCGCCCGGTCAGCTCGAATACTTCCAGCGCCCGCTGGATACGACTGCCGTTGTTGGGGTGTATACGGGCAGCAGCAGCGGGGTCGATCTGTTCCAATCGCTGGTAGAGGAGACCCCAGCCACCAGATTCTGCCTCACTCAGCAGCCGACGCCGTATCCCGGCATCCGCCGGTGGCATCGCCCCCAGACCCTCCCGGAAACTGCGCAGATACAGCATGGTGCCACCCACCAGCACCGGAACCCGGTCCGCGGCGAGGGCCGCTTGCACCGCTTCATCCGCATCCTGCAGAAAATCAGCCGCGCTGTAGGTCTGGGCCGGATCCCGGATGTCCACCAGCGCGTGCGGATAGCGGGCCAGCACTGCAGGTTCGGGTTTAGCGGTGCCGATGTTCATGCCCCGATACACCATGGCGGAATCGATACTGATCAGGGAGACCGGCAGCCGGTCTGCCAGCGCCATCCCGACCTCGGTCTTGCCGGTGGCAGTGGCTCCGGTGATGGCGATGACCAGGCGCTGGGTGGCCGTCATCGCCTCACTGTCCGCGCAGGAACAGTCCATCGAGCTCGGCCAGCGACTGGAGCAGATAGGTCGGCCGGCCGTGATTGCACTGGCCGGCATTCTCAGTCTGCTCCATGTCCCGCAGGAGTGCGTTCATTTCGGGCAGGCTGAGCTGCCGGTTGGCACGCACGGAGCCATGACAGGCCATGCCGGCCAGCAGCCGCTCCCGGGCAGCCTCGACGCGCGGACTGGTGCCGAGTTCGGCGAAATCTGCGAGCAGATCCTTGAGCAGGGCCTGATGATCGGCGCCGCTGAGCAGTGCGGGCACCTCTCTCACCGTGATCGCCTGCTGTCCACTTCGCTCCACGACCAGGCCCATGTCGGGCAGCAGTTCCGCAACTTCCTCCAGCAGATTGGCGTCTGCCTCACTGACATTCAGTACATCGGGCACCAGCAGTCGCTGACGGGCGATCGAGCCGGACTGCTGCTGGGCTTTCAACCTTTCATAGGTGATCCGCTCGTGCGCGGCGTGCATGTCCACTACCACCAGGCCACTGCTGTTCTGGGCAAGGATGTATATGCCATGCAGTTGTGCGATGGCAAAACCGAGTGGCGGCACCTCCGCCGAGGACGCCCCGGCAGACGGCTCAGCGATCGCCGGGTGGCTCGAGATCATCCGGTGATTGCGGGCTTCGAACCTGTCCGAGGCGTGTTGGGCGGCATGCAGTGCCAGCGCCGGCTGGGAGAAGGCCTGCGGTTCTGCACGCCGCCCGGCGAAGGAGACGGCCGGGGCAGGAGAGGCATCCGGGCGCAGGTCGCGCAGCGCGCGGTTCAGCTTGCCGAAAACGAAATCGTGTACACCCCGGGCATCGCGGAAGCGGACCTCATCCTTGGTCGGGTGCACGTTCACATCCACGTCCGCCGCCGGTAGTTCCAGATAAAGGACAAACAGGGGATGGCGGCCGTGGAACAGGACATCCCGGTAGGCCTGCCGGATGGCGTGGCCGACCAGTTTGTCCTTCACCGCCCGGCCGTTCACGAAGAAAAACTGCTGATCCGCCTGGCCTCGGGACAGAGTAGGCAGGCCGACCCAGCCATGCAGGCGCAGGCCACTTCCGGATTCCTCGACAAGCACCGAGCGCTCCGGGAAGTCCGGGCCCAGAACCCGCGCCAGCCGCTGGCCCGGATTTCCCGCGGGCAGGCTCAGGGCAGCTCGACCACCGCCCTGGTTCAGCTCAAAGGCGACGTCGAACCTGGCCAGACTCATGGTCCGCACCACACGTTCGATATGCGCCTGCTCGGTGCGCTCGGCTTTGAGAAATTTGCGCCGGGCCGGCGTATTGAAAAACAGGTCCGCCACTTCCACCGTGGTGCCCGGGGGATGGGCGCGCGGCTCGAAGGCCACCTCGCGACCGCCCTCGATCTCGATCGCAAAGCCTTCAGGTGACTGCGCGGTACGACTGATAATGCGCAACCGTGACACCGACGCCATGCTGGCC